>JBBRTR010000147.1:0-6753 GCA_038244215.1 Bacteroidales bacterium | reverse complement strand
ACAACTGGAATCAGCAGTAAAAGTAAAATTAAATATTCCGGGTTATGAAAAGTCATCGTTTTCTATAATTAAAAAATAATTCTCAGAATTTCTTACGATTCTGATATTGTTTTTAGTTCATCACTTTTAATCTCTTCAAGAGGTTTTAGCTCTTCAACTTTTGTCTGATTCACGAAAAGATAAGCATTAATTAAACTGGTTTCGTTTTCATCAGGAGTAGGATTCCATTTTGCAAATTTCACTAAATCAGCAATTTGTAAAATTTGTTTTAAACTCTCATAAGCCGACTTTTTTGAATTTCTGATGGCAACTAAGTGTTCCAAAATCTCTCCGGAAGTCATTTCCATACTTTTAATATTGAAAATTCTTTCGACATATTCACGCAACACATCAGTCAGTTCAGTATGATATTCTTTTATCCGGCCGTGTTGCCAGGATTTTTCATTTTTAATTTTATCGAGTTGACTCAGTGCGATAACATGAGCTGGTAAAATTTCTTCAGATTCTACATGTTCAAACACTGGTCTCTTTTGAATATATTTCCTTACAAGGATAAATCCAACTACCAGAATGGCAATAATCAACAAGATTAAAAGAATTGTTTTGAATAATTCCCACCAATCGAATTTCGGATCAAAAACAGTCTTGATATCAGCAATTGTATTGGAAGCAGTATCCACTTTGAACGGCTGAACTACTTTCAGTGAAAGCGAGTTTGACCATGTTGTATCACCATTCAGAATAAAAGGAAAAGGCGGAATGTAAAGCAATGAATCCTTAAAAGCTGTTACCGTATAATGTTGTTTAACTAAAATATGACCACCATCTTGTGATTTGGTTGTATCTTTTCGCATAGGTTCAACCAATTCCAAACCACCAACAATCGTGTCGGAAAAGACTGGCATATTTACTTTTTGATTCGGTTGTTGTGAAACTTCGAAAGTAAGATGCGTCTGATTTCCAATCCACATCACCGTTGAATCGAGCTTGGCTTGAACAGTGATTTTCTGAGCCCACAACGAAGGTTGAACAAATGAAGCAATTACAAACAACAACAACAAAAACTTTCTCATAAAATCAAATTATCAATTTTTCAATCTGGAATTGTAAATTTTGGGCAAATAAAGTAATAAATAATTAATTATCAATCAATTTCATGCTCTAAGTTTAAATAACTTCATCAACGCTTTCACATAATCTTCCGAAGTACTCATTGAAACAGAATCGACTCCCGATTTAGTGAAAGTCCGCTGTAAAGTCAATTGACCTTGCCCCCACGCATGTTTATAAGTTGTACGTAACCGTTTATCTGAAGTATCAACCCAGATACGTTCGCCGGTTTCGGCATCTTTCAGCTTGATCAGACCAACATTGGGTAATTCCGTTTCGCGGATATCATAAACCTGCAGAGCAACTACATCGTGTTTCCGGTTTGCAATAGTCAAATCTCTCTCAAAATTTTCGTCCATAAAATCCGAAATGATAAAAGCTGTCGAACTCTTTTTGATTGCATTGGTGAAATAACGCAATGCTCCGGCAATATCGGTTTTATTGCTTTGAGGTTTATAATCAAGCAATTCCCTGATTATATATAAAACATGCTTTTTCCCTTTTTTGGGAGGAATGAATTTCTCAATTCTATCCGAAAAGAAAATTACGCCGATTTTATCTTTATTCTGAATGGTTGAAAATGCAAGAGTTGCAGCCACTTCTGTAAAAATATCCTTTTTTAATCGAGAAACAGAACCGAATTCACGACTTCCTGAAACGTCAATCAAAAGTACAACCGTCAATTCACGCTCTTCTTCAAAAACTTTGATGTACGGATGTCCGAAACGAGCCGTTACATTCCAGTCAATCGAGCGAACATCGTCACCATATTGATATTCACGCACTTCCGCAAATGTCATACCACGACCTTTAAAAGCCGAATGGTATTCACCCGCAAAAATATTTTTAGATAAACCACGCGTTTTTATCTCAATTGTCCGTACTTTCTTTATTAATTCACTGGTTTCCATGACCCCTAACCCCTAAAGGGGAATTAGATTAGTATATTTCTAATATATCAACAAAAAATTATTATGAATTCTGAATCTTAAAGTCTCTGTCAATTGACGGAGGATTTAGGGGGTTGAATTAAGGTACTTCAATTGTGTTGAGGATTTCAGTAATAATTTCGTCTGAAGTCATGTTGTTTGCTTCGGCTTCGTAGCTCAAACCGATACGATGTCGTAAAACATCGTAACAAACTGCACGAATATCTTCAGGAATCACATAACCACGACGTTTGATAAATGCATATGCTCGGGAAGCAAGAGCCAAATTGATTGAAGCACGAGGCGAAGCTCCGAATGAAATCATTTCTTTCAACGAATCTAATCCGTAATCTTGAGGGAAACGGGTTGCAAAAACGATATCAACAATATAACGTTCAATTTTTTCGTCGATGTAAACCTGACGAACCACATCACGGGCATCAACAATATCCTGAGGAGACAAAATAGGTGAAACAGTCGGTTTATCTTTTAATAAATTCTGTCGGATAATCAATTTTTCTTCTTCTTTTTTCGGATAATTGATAATCACTTTTAGCATGAAACGGTCAACTTGAGCTTCGGGAAGTGGATAAGTTCCTTCTTGTTCAATCGGATTCTGTGTAGCTAAAACCAAAAATGGTTCATCCAATTTATAGGTATGTTCTCCAATTGTAACCTGACGTTCCTGCATGGCTTCGAGTAAGGCACTCTGCACTTTTGCCGGAGCACGGTTAATTTCGTCAGCCAAAATCAAATTTGCAAAAATAGGTCCTTTTTTAATATGAAACTCTTCTTTTTTCTGACTGTAAATCATTGTTCCCAATACATCAGCAGGTAATAAATCAGGAGTAAACTGAATTCGACTGAAATCAGCTTTAATTAAATCGGAAAGAGTTTTAATTGCTAAAGTTTTAGCCAAACCGGGTACTCCTTCAAGCAAAATGTGACCATCGGAAAGTAAACCTATTAGTAATGACTCTACCAAATGTTTTTGACCGATAATTACCTTGTTCATTCCCATTGTTAGCGCATCAACAAAAGAACTTTGTCGTTCAATGCGCTCGTTTAGCTCCTTAATATCAACAGATTGAATCATATATTTAATTGTTTTTTATGTATCTCTTTTCGGTGAGCAAATATAGTGTTATTTAAACAGCTAAATCTTTGATTTAATATCTATTAACCTGAATTTAGATTATTAAGTACAGATGATTTTAATACTTCATTTTAACCGAAATTTTTAGTTTTTATTGAATTAAAAAAGTCCTGCATTTGTAAAAATATGCAGAACTTCTTTAATATATTAAATTGCATGGATAAATTTTGTTGACCAATTGATATCTGTAAATTTGTCAATCATGGATACATGCTTTTTTTAGACTAATTTTAAATTTTAACCTAAGATAACCCGTTTCAGGATTTTGCAAAAAAATCAATGATTTAAAAATGAGGATGTAAAGAAGTCAGATCCGGATAATTTTGTGAAACTACAAGTAAGGCTATAGGAGCCTGTATAAGTTTTGGTATTAGATTGGGTATCAGAAACGGAATAAAATCCAGTTTCGTGATTTCTACTGCGGCAATACCGAATCTTACTATGTCGAGTTCGCTGGCTGCTTTATAGGACAAGTCAATCATTAGTCTTTTCTGAAACGGCCCACGATCGGTCACTTTTACAATCACTTCTTTATCATTTTTGGGATTACGTACTTTTAATATAGTTCCAAACGGGTAAGTTTTATGCGCACAAGTCATGCTGTCGGGATGATATCTACTACCATCTGTCGTATGTCGTCCTTTCAATTTATTACTGTAATAGGTAGCATTTCCGTGTATCTGAGCCGTTACAAAGGAAGTGCATATAATCAAAACAGACAAAATCATAAACCGGAACTTCTTCATAGTCAAATTTTAATACACAAATATCGTCAATCTGATTTTAATAATCAAGATGAATATCATTTTTTAAATATTAATAGCATTTTATGTCCATCGAAAGTGCTAAATAAATTGCAGAAATAGCTTAAAAATCAATTGTTCATCTCAACAATAAATTGTAACTTTGTGGCTTCTAAAAAAATGCTTACCCTTATGAGCCATACCGACCAACAATTCGATCAGGTAGCTGCTGTTTGCCGCGATATCTTCACTAAAAAGATGAAAGACTACGGCGCATCGTGGCGCATTCTTCGCCCGCAATCCGTTACCGATCAGATATTTATTAAAGCCAACCGCATCAGAAGTATCGAAACCAAAGGAGTTTCGAAAGTGGATGAAGGAATTCGTTCGGAGTTAATTGCCATCGTAAATTATGGTGTCATCGGACTTATTCAACTGGAATTGGGTTTCTCGGAAACCGACGATCTGTCTTTTGAACGAGGCGTGGAACTTTACAATAAATATCTGGAAGAAGCCAAATCGTTGATGATGGATAAAAATCACGATTATGACGAAGCCTGGCGAACCATGCGCACCCAATCGTACACCGATTTGATATTGATGAAAATTTATCGCACCAAACAAATTGAAGATAATCAGGGTAAAACGTTGATTTCGGAAGGAATTGATGCCAATTATTTCGATATGATTAATTACGCGGTATTCGGTCTGATCAAAATGGAAGAAGATAAATGATTAAACTTCGTTGATATTCGTTTCGATAATTACTGCCAACTATAAACTAAAACTACCAACTATATAATGTGGATTTACAAAAAAAATAAGAGTCAGTTTTTCAAAAAACTTTTTCCAAAATCAGTTCCGCTCTTCATGATAATTGTCCGGATTTTATTGGCACTTGTTTTTATTTTTTCAGGTTTTGTAAAAGCCATCGACCCACTTGGTTCCACTTACAAATTCGAAGATTATTTCCACGCTTTCGGTGGTTTTTTCGAAAAGCTTTCTTTTATCGCTTTTCCGGCAGCCATTATTCTTTCCTCTCTCGAATTATTGATAGGACTGAGCTTTTTGTTCAAAATTAAAATTCGAAAGACTTCAGTGATGGCACTACTTTTTATGTTGGTAATGACTCCGCTAACTTTGTATGTGGCAATTAATAATCCAGTGACGGATTGTGGTTGCTTTGGGGATGCATTGGTTATAAGCAATTGGGCAACATTCTATAAAAATGTAGCTTTAATCTTACTGGTTATTTTATTTTTGATTTATAGCAAAAAAATGAAATCATTATTTTTGCCACGGATTGAAAATATAGCTATTTTGGCTTTCATCCTGATTGGATGTTCAGTATCTGTTTATTCATATCGTCATTTACCCATGATTGATTTCCGCCCGTACAAAATCGGAGTGAATATTCCTGCATCCATGGTTGTACCCGAAAATTCACCAACTGATAAATATGAAACGACTTTTATTTATGAAAAAGACGGATTGAAAAAGGAATTTACACTTGAAAATTATCCGAAAGGCGATTCAACATGGAAATTTGTCGATCAGAAATCAGTTTTACTTTCTCATGGTTATAAAGCTCCGATTCATGATTTCACGATTGTAAATGCTCAGTACGAAGATATTACTGAGGATATAATCACAAACCCGGGCTCCACGTATTTGTTGATAATGTATGACATCAATAAAGCTTCGGAAAAAGGAGCTAAAAAAGCAGAAGCAATTTATAAAAAAGCAATAAATTCAGGGATTAAATTTTATGCTTTGACGGCTTCCAGCGATGATGAAGTTCAGGAATTTATTCAGAAAACAGGTGTGACTTATCCGTTTTGTAAAACAGATCCGATAACATTGAAAACTATAATTCGTGCAAATCCGGGATTGGTTCTGATTACAAAAGGAACTATTAAAGGAAAATGGAACTGGCGAGATTTCTGAAAAAAAGTACACTATCAAATTATTAAACTAAATATTTAAAGATAAGAAAGATGAGAAAGAACATTGTTGCAGGAAACTGGAAAATGAATAAAACCCTGCAAGAAGGGTTGGCGTTGGCAACCGAATTAAACGAAGCGTTGGCTGGTGCAAAATTAAATTGCGATGTAGTAATCGGAACTCCGTTTATTCATTTGGCAAGTGTGGCTGCTGCTATCGATACCAAAGTGATTGGTGTGGCTGCTCAAAACTGCGCAAATAAAGAATCAGGTGCTTATACAGGCGAAATCAGTGCTTCTATGGTAAAATCTACCGGTGCTGATTATGTTATTTTGGGTCACTCCGAACGTCGTGAGTATTATGGCGAAACAAGTGCATTGTTGAATGAAAAAGTAGCTCTAGTACTAGCAAACGGTTTGACTCCGATTTATTGCTGTGGCGAAGCATTGGACGTGCGTAATGCAAACAAACAAAATGCTTATGTGAAAACTCAGTTGGAAGAAACAGTTTTCAATTTAAGCGCTGAAGATTTCAAGAAAATTGTAATAGCATACGAACCAATCTGGGCGATTGGAACTGGCGTAACTGCTTCTACCGAACAAGCACAAGATATGTTGGCTTACATTCGTGGTTTGATTGCCGAAAAATTTGGTAAAGAAATGGCTGATGAAACTTCTATTCTTTATGGTGGAAGTTTTAATGCTAAAAATGCTTCTGAATTATTCTCTCAACCTGATATCGATGGCGGTTTAATTGGTGGAGCTTCATTGAAAGTTGCAGATTTCAAAGCAATTATCGACGCATTCTGATTTTAGTGATTGGCTAATTAGTTAATTTGTTAACTGGTTCATTAGTTTTGGCTGATTTGTTT
>JBBRTR010000146.1:0-6767 GCA_038244215.1 Bacteroidales bacterium | reverse complement strand
TGATTTTTCGCAATACAAGAAAAACACCTTGTACCGCAGGATTGAAAGGCGAATGAACATTCATCAAATCAGTAAAATATCTTCGTATGTCCGGTTCTTACAGGAAAATCCGGCTGAACTGGAGATTCTTTTCAAGGAATTATTAATCGGTGTTACAAACTTTTTTCGTGATAGCGAGGTGTGGGATAAACTGAAAGACAAAATATTTCCTTCTTTATTTCTCAAACTTCAAAACGGACAAATTCTTCGTGCATGGATTCCGGGATGTTCAACGGGCGAAGAAGCCTATTCGCTGGCAATAGTTTTTAAAGAAGCACTTGAAAAAACCAGTCCTAAAAAAAGCTTTACTTTACAGATTTTTGCTACCGACCTCGATAGTGAAGCTATTGAAAGAGCCCGAAAAGGGATTTTTCCGGCAAGCATCGAATCTGAAATTCCTGTTGAACGGCTGAACCGTTTCTTTTCAAAGGATAACGATCAATATCGTGTAAATACGGAGATACGTGAAATGGTGGTGTTTGCTCCGCAAAACGTGATTAAAGATCCACCGTTTACAAAGCTTGATTTTCTATCGTGCCGAAATATGTTGATTTACATGGATGCTGAATTACAAAAAAAGTTACTTGCATTGTTTCATTACAGCCTTAATCCAGAAGGTTTATTATTGTTGGGAAGTGCCGAAACCCTCGGTGCTCAAAGCGATTTATTTTCAACCATTGATTTAAAATTACGGATTTACCAACGCTCGGGATCTGTAAACAGAGAAGAACTTATTAATTTTCCAAGTTCATTTACACGAAATATGACCGGATTAATAGAAAATCAACAGCCCGTTAATGTACCTGAAAATTTGCAAACACTCACAAATCAACTGCTTTTGCAACAGTTTTCACCGGTGAGTTTACTGGTAACCGACAAAGGTGACATTCTTTACATTACAGGTAGCACCGGCAAGTACCTCGAACCGGCTGCCGGAAAAGCCAATATGAACCTTTTTGCTATGGCACGCGAAGGATTGAGAAACGAGTTGCCGAGTCCATTCCGCAAAGCAACTCAGAGTTTTGAACGAGTGGAAATAAATAATGTCAAAGTCGGAACCAACGGCGGATCACATTTTGTGAATGTAACCATTCAACAAATAGAGAAACCACTTGCTCTCAATGGAAAGATTCTGATTATATTCGTCGATGTGCCAAAAGAAGAACTTATTGCTAAAAAGCAAAAAAGAGGAAAATCACTAAGTATTTTGCAGAAAACAGAACTTGAATTCGAATTGCAACGTACCAAAGAAGAACTTCAAATTACGCGGGAAGAAATGCAGACTTCGCAGGAAGAATTGCAATCGACCAACGAGGAAATGCAGTCTACCAACGAAGAATTACAATCGACCAACGAAGAACTGACCACTTCCAAGGAAGAAATGCAAAGTCTGAACGAAGAACTGCATACCGTTAATTCCGAACTTCAGAACAAGATTGACGATAATTCGAGGGTGAGTAACGATATGAATAATTTGTTGAACAGCATTGATATTGCTACGCTTTTTCTTGATAGAGACTTGAAAATACGCCAGTTTTCTTTCCCGGCAAAAAAGATTTTCAAACTGATTCAAAGCGATATCGGACGACTATTTACCGATCAGGTCAACGATCTGGATTACCCTGAACTGTTTGATGATGCCAAAGAAGTACTTCGGACTTTGGTATTTCTGGAAAAACCGGTGAAAACTCACGATGGTCGTTGGTTTAATATCCGCATTATGCCTTACCGCACATTCGACGATAAAATTGATGGCTTGGTCATCACGTTTATTGAAATTACCAAATCTAAATTGCTGGAAAGTACTTTGGAAATGACTCAAATGACTTTGCAATCGTTTATTCATACGGTTCCGAGTGTAATTCTTGGCGTGTCGTCCGAAGGAAAGATTATTGAATTTAATCCCGAAGCCGAACGACTTTTTGTTTGTAAACGTGACGATGTAATGAGTAAAAACTACATCGAAATGTTTATTCCGAAAGAGTCGCGCAAACAAGTGGAACAGGACATGAAAAACCTACTTTCGGGTGAATTGCCAAACCGTTTCGAAAACATTGTGAAAGCGTTGGATGGCTCTGAATTACGCATTGAATGGTCGGCGCATAAATTATTGGACGATAACGGTAAACAAATCGGTATAATAACTATTGGAGCTAATATAACGAAGAAATAAGAGTCAAAAGACAAAAGTCAAAAGACAAAAGTCAAAAGTCAAAAGACAAAAGACAAAGGACAAAGGACAAAAGACAAAAGACAAAAGTCAAAAGACAAAAGACAAAAGACAAAAGACAAAAGACAAAAGTCAAAAGACAAAAGACAAAAGACAAAAGACAAAAGTCAAAAGACAAAAGACAAAAGTCAAAAGACAAAAGACAAAAGACGAAGGACAAAGGACAAAAGACAAAAGACAAAAGTCAAAAGACAAAAGACAAAAGACAAGCCACAAAGGACGTAATTGAAGAAGGTTTTAAAAACCTGTTAGTTCTGATAGAGATTGACAATTAGAGGGAGAGTATGAAACGATTTACATAATTTTATTTTTTACAAACTGAGTCTTTAAGCCAAACTCTCAATATTCCTGTTTCCTTCTCCATTTGGAGAAGGTGTCCGCCAGCTGGCGGACGGATGAGGTTCTTTGGTGGTTTGGGGATCGGAATTTTTAAAAGCAATCAACCCATGAAAAAAGAAAAAACGAATTTGCCGGAAACGACTTCTCTTCGACAAAAAGCCGAAGAACATTTAAGAAAGAATCGCAGGTCGGAAATTTTGTCACTCAACGAGGGTGACGCCCTTAAATTGCTTCACGAACTGGAAGTGCATCAAATTGAGCTGGAGATGCAGGGCGAAGAACTACGCATGGCACGAGATGAAGAAAAAGAGGCAACAGATAAATACAATGAACTTTATGATTTTGCATTAACGGGTCATTTCACCATCGATTCAACAGGAAAAATCTATCAATTGAACCTCAGCGCGGCAACCATGCTGGGAACTGAACGTGCCAAACTGGTAGGCAAAGATTTTAAGCAGTTCGTTACGATGGATTCTATGTCCGATTTTTCTCTTTTCTTTCACAGAGTAATTGTAAATGATCAAAAACAAACGTCCGAAATAAAATTAAAAGTTGTTGGAAATACCGCCATTCATGTGCTTATTGAAGGCATTTCATTGGATGATGATGAAAAATATCAAATTAGAGTCATTGATATAACTAAACAGAAACGGGCGGAACAATTGTTGAAGTTTAAAACAATGGAATTGGAACAATACAATGAAATGATGGAGTTTAACGACGGTCAGTTGGTCAGTCTGAAAAAAGAAATAAATCTTTTGTTGATGAAATTGGGCGAAAATGAAAAATTTGAAATGGACGAATAGAAAGTGGGTTAAATAGAGAAATCTATTTGCATAACTCAGTTTTAATCAATGTGTGATATATGTAACTCTTTTTCAAAGTTATATAACACCTACAATAATACATATTTCTATCTTTGTTTATAAGAAAATTTATTTGCGAAAAAACAGTTAAAATTATGAACAAATTATCTACTTCCCTTCGACAAAAAGCAGAAAATCAAATGAAAGAGAAGCATTCTGTAAATGCTGACCTACGAACAGACGGTGATTATGCTAAACTATTCCATGAGTTGCAGATATCTCAAATTGAGCTGGAAATGCAGAATGAGGAATTGTTAACAGCCTTAGAATTAGCAGAAACGAAATCAGCACTTTACGATTTTGCCCCTGCAGGATATTTTACAATTGATCAGGACAAAATCATTATTCAGCTAAATCTAAGAGGCGCCGAAATGATTGGAAAGGGAAGAGCAGAGTTGATTGGAAGCCATCTTGGTCTTTTTATCAATCAGGATACTTTGCCTCAATTCGACGAATTTATTCAACAGATATTCCAAACAAAAAATATACAAACCGGCAAAGTGATAACAATCCAAACGAAAAAACTTCCTGTTTATCTTTATCTTAGAGGTTGTTTGTCACCAGATTTAAAAAACTGTTTGATAACAGCCGTAGATATTACTCAACTTAAACTGGCAGAAGATGAACTTTTAAAAAGGGTTGCGAATCTTGAATATTTTCACAAATTTACTGTGGGTAGAGAATTGAGAATGGTTGAATTAAAAAAGGAAATAAATTCATTATTGAAAGAATTAGATAGAGAACAAAAATACCTTCTTACCGAATAAGGTAACTATACGAATTATAAACAGGCAGAACCCCAAAACAGGATGTTCTGCCTGTTTTTATGTTTGTTCAAAATATTGTACCTTTGCATTTCGTTTTTTAAGAAAACAACAAATGACATATCAAACCTTTACACTTTCCAACGGACTTCGAATTATATTTAAACCCGACAAATCGCCGGTTGCATATTGCGGAATGGTTATCAATACCGGTTCACGTGACGAACAGCACGATGAACAGGGAATGGCACATTTTATTGAACACATGCTTTTTAAAGGAACTGAAAAACGTCGTTCGGGTCATATAATCAACCGATTGGAACATGTGGGCGGTGAGTTGAATGCGTTTACATCGAAAGAAGAAACGGTGGTATATGCCGAAGTGTTGAAAGAATATTTTGAACGTTCGATGGAACTGGTTTCCGATATTGTGTTGCATTCCGTTTATCCTCAAAAAGAAATTGATAAGGAAGTGGTTATTATTCTCGACGAAATTCAATCGTACAATGATAGTCCATCCGAATTAATTTTTGATGATTTTGAAGAATTATTGTTTGAAAATCATTCGCTTGGTCACAATATTTTGGGTAAAGCAGAATTGCTCGAAAAATACAGTACGGATGATGCATTTCGGTTTGTGAAAAAGCATTACAGACCTGATCAAATGGTGTTTTTTGCGTTGGGTGATCTTGATTTCAAACAATTGACACGATGGGCTGAAAAATATCTGAAAGTAGATATTTCTGATACGAAAGTTGCGGAGCGTTTATCGCCGACTAACTATAAACCAGCGGCTAAAGAAATTAATAAAAACACGCATCAGGTACATTATATGCTGGGAAACCGGGCTTATAATTTATATGATCCGAACCGAATGGGCTTGTATTTGTTGAATAACATATTGGGCGGTCCGGGAATGAATAGCTTGTTAAATTTATCCCTTCGTGAAAAACACGGTTTGGTATATACTGTTGAATCGAGCTATCAGCCTTTTACGGATACCGGCATGTGGAGCGTTTATTTTGGTTGCGATCCTGAAAATGTAAATCGTTGTGAGCAATTAGTATACAATGAATTGCAAAAGCTCAGAGAGCAAACCTTATCGGAGAATGCTTTAAAAAAATACAAACTCCAACTGATGGGTCAAATGGCAATTGCGTCGGAAAATAAAGAAAATCTGGCCTTGAGTCTGGGGAAAAGTTTTCTGCGTTACGGGAAAATTGATGATTTGGAAGTTATGAAGCAACGCATTTACGCAGTTACGGCTGAGCAATTGAAACAAATTGCCAATGAAATTTTTGACCCGACAATGCTTTCAGTTTTAAAATACGTTTAGCCCCCTAACCCCCTAAAGGGGGACCAGAGAGCTTGAGAAAAATAATACAGGTTCTAACACGAATCGAGTGGTGATAAAAAAGTAAGGCATGTAATTAATAAGGGGAAACTTCTTGGGAATCTCTTTACTACTAAGGGCTTCGATAATAATTAGAAATATACGGCTTTAGCCCCCTTAGTAGCAAAAATATTTTCCTCTTTTTCCCCTTATTATTTTAAACAATATGAAAACCCACTCAAAAAAGGGTAGAATCAAAAAGAAATAGTACTAATTAAAATTCACCCTTCGGGGGATTGAGGGGGCTATGAATTTAGAAGATTATATAACAGCACATTCTGATGCAGAACCGGATTATCTGGCTCTGATAAACCGTGCAACGCATTTGCGAATGATAAATCCGAGAATGCTTTCGGGTCATTTTCAGGGACGGGTATTGTCGATGTTTTGTCATATGATTCAGCCTGAGAAAGTTCTTGAAATCGGAACATTTACTGGTTATTCAGCTTTGTGCATGGCCGAAGGAATGCCCGAAAATGGTGTTTTGCATACGATTGATTGCGATGAAGAACTGGAAAATTTTATTCTACAAAACTTTGCAGGTTCTGAATTTGGACATAAAATAAAACTCCATATTGGCGATGCTTTAAAAGTAATTGCCGGATTGGATGAAGTATTCGATCTTGTTTTTATTGATGCTGACAAATTGGAATACAAAGCGTATTATGAAGCGGTTTTACCCAAAGTCAGAAAGGGCGGATATATTTTGGTCGATAATACAATATGGGATGGAAAAGTGTTGAAGCCAACCGAGGCGAAAGATAAAGACACAGCAGCCATCAAGGAATTTAATGAATTTATTGCTTTGGATAAGCGGATTGAAAAAGTGATGTTGCCCATCCGGGATGGACTAACTTTAATGAGAAAAAAATAATGTGCTAATGTGCTAATGTGCTAATGTGCTAATTTGCTAATGTGCTAATTTGCTAATGTGTTGATGTGCTAATGTGCTAATGTGCTAATTTGCTAATGTGTTGATTTACTATTGTTTTTAATTCTACTTTACTACTTTAAAATTTAATCATATAATCTTGAACCCAAAGGGTTCATATATTTATAGAAAATGAAAACATCAACAGATATACGACCCCAGAGGGGTCGAACAACAACAAAACTATCCGGATTCTATAAAC
>JBBRTR010000145.1:0-6887 GCA_038244215.1 Bacteroidales bacterium | reverse complement strand
TTCAGCCGAAGAGTGAGCACCAATCGGATTAAAATATCTTAATATTATACTTTGATAGCAAGGGTTTGCATGAATTGTATCGCGAATAATTTCTTCTCCTATTTGTTTTGTATTGCCGTAAGGGGACAATGCCGGTTTTATCGGAGCATCTTCAGTTACCGGTAAAATATCTGGTTGACCGTAAACTGTACACGACGATGAGAAAACAAAATTCTTTACTTTATGAATCGGCATCAATTGTAACAAATTGATTAGCGAAACTAGATTATTCCGGTAATACAACAAAGGTTTTTCAACTGATTCTCCAACAGCTTTGCTTGCTGCAAAGTGAATAATTGCCTCAATATTAACGTATTTCTCGAACATTTTATCCATGCTCACATAATCGACGCAATCAATATTCTCGAAAGCCGGACGAATTCCGGTGATCTTCTCAATTCCGTTCAAAACATCAATACTCGAATTGGATAGATTATCAACAATCACCACTTCGAATCCTACTTTTTGTAATTCAACAACCGTATGTGAACCAATATATCCGGTTCCGCCTGTTACTAATATCTTTGCCATTTTCTTTTAATTACCAATTATTCAATTACCAATTTTCAATTACCCAATCAACCAATTATTTAAAGAGTTTATCAGGATAAACGCCCTTGCGGACTAATTCATTTATTTTTAATACTACCTGTGAACGGTCTTCTGCATAGGTTACACCAAACCATTTTGAAGGCGTATCAAGTACTTCACATGTTACTTTTCCATTCACTATCAAATTATTGACTGCTAAAGGAATATAAAATTCCGATTTCAGTTTTTGGCCGTTTTCAACTAAAAACTCTTTGAAATACTCTTCTGAATAATCAAAATAATCAGGTGTGAATCCCCACATATTCATCGAAACAGGTGTATTAGGTTGTAAAGCAACTTCTTCACCTTTTTCATCCATATAAATGATAGATCCACCTTTTTCTTCAATATGAGTACGTTCCACAACGTTTTTCAACAAGTTTTTTTCATCAACCACACAAACTCCACGACTTACGGCACCGCTTTCGGATAAAGTATTCCCCACCCGATACCCTATCATGCAATATTCATTTTGCTTACCTTCAACACTTCGAAGAAAATCGGCTAAAATGGCAAAAGATTCTTGTCCGTAAAAATCATCAGCATTAATAACAGCAAATGGTTCATTTATTACACCTTTACCCATCAAAACTGCATGATTTGTTCCCCACGGTTTTTCACGTTCGGCTATATATGTT
The DNA here is from genome assembly GCA_038244215.1 of Bacteroidales bacterium. Classification (GTDB taxonomy): domain Bacteria; phylum Bacteroidota; class Bacteroidia; order Bacteroidales; family Paludibacteraceae; genus Paludibacter. The sequence goes on along the minus strand of JBBRTR010000145.1, from coordinate 5,619 downwards.
GAACCTTCGGGGACTTTATCGATTTCTTGAAATACAATATCTGTATCAATTAGATCTTTGAATTTATCAATAACTATCGTTTTGAAATCTTTTTCAAAGCTTGAACGAATTACAAAAACAATTTTTCCGAATCCGGCTCTGATAGCATCATAAATCGAGTAATCCATAATAGTTTCACCATTTGGACCCAGACCATCAAGTTGCTTCAAACCTCCATAACGGCTGCCCATTCCGGCTGCCAACACAAATAAAGTTGGTTTCATCTGTAAAAGTATAATTTTTGATTTAAGGCGCAAAGTTAACCATTTCTTTTGAATTATGGTATTTTCGAGACTCATTTTATCTGCAAATAGACATGAAAATGATAAAAAATATAAATCAAAAGTAATAAATCTTTTTGTTGAAAACTTTTTACATTTTAGTTTTGGTTGATATACTCAAAAGATTAACTTTGTGGAATAAATCAGATTATCAATGGCACAACATAGAAACCCTTACAAACGAACCTATTTAAAACCACCCACCCGAAAATATCGGGAACCATCCAAAAAAAAGAAAAAACCAACAATATTATTTTACATTCTACTTTTAATTATTGCAGGAATTTTAGTCATTGGCGGTGTGTTTTTCTTTAAATATAAAGCTGTACAAAAGGTACAGAAAAAGGAAATAGCGGTACTAACAAATTATGTTTCCGATTGCGACCATGTTCATTACGCGACGGCGCCAATCGAACCAAGCAAAAAGTTAAACGATCCGAATGAGTTACAGCTGATTCATGCAGAATTAAACGGTATAACTCCATTTATTAACGATTCATCCTTTTTATCTCAAATTGACAGCCTGAAAAATAAACAGATTTTGGTTGAAGTTACTGAAAACAAATTCTACCAGCTTAAATCATTGACACATTCGCAACCATATCTGATTCCCGAAGCTGTTGATTTATTAAATGAGATTGGATATCGTTTCCAAAAAGCTTTGGAAGAAAAGAAAAGGGACAATTATAAATTCAGAATCACATCTTTATTGCGCACTGAAGATTCACAAACCAAACTCAGTCACCGGAATGGAAATGCGACCAGCCATTCGGCACATTTATACGGAACTACATTCGACATTTCGTACAAAAATTTTTTTAATACACGTAAGGATACTCTGGAAAGTGTGATGCCCCCAATTATAGCAATAACTAAAGTATTAACCGAAATGCGTCAGGAATGCAAATTAATGGCAGTCCGGGAACGGCATCAATCCTGTTTTCATATTACTGTGGTGGTGTGCAGACCACCGATAGACAAAAAATAATCATTATTTTTTCGGCAAAACAGCAAAAAAAATGATTTTTTGATTAACTTTGCGGCCGGTTTACAGGATTTATCCATAGTAAAAACTATGACTTAGTAGCTCAGTTGGTAGAGCAACAGACTCTTAATCTGTGGGTCGAGGGTTCGAACCCCTCCTGGGTCACCAATTACAATTATTCCCTTATAATCAAATGATTATAAGGGAATTGCTGTTTTTATCGTTAATTTTATATCCACATTATAAAAAATAATCCTAAAACAGAGGAACGATTTAATTTCAATACTTTTGCGACAACTTTATTGGCATTAAAAAGAACAAAATAATCGTAGCCTTGGTGTTTGAAGCAACAAGTTGTAGTAACTTGCTTTTATTTTAAGCTTCGAATCAATACATAGAATTAAATTAAAACGGGTGTATGTTAAATAGAAAACTTTCTGATTACATTTCTGCTATTTGGTTTGTTTGGCCTTATAATTCATTGTTCATATTTTTAGACATCTAATTTCTATTGACAGATAAAAGGAGTTTGGATTGTTTTTTGAATTAATAATGTTACCTAATAATTAGGGCACAGATTATCGAAATTCAACTTAAAAATCGTATCTTTGTCAGTCTTTTTAGGAGAAACTGACAAAACATGTAAACTCACAAGTGTACAATAAAATTAAACATACATAAACAATGGCATTTAATGACTTTTTAAAGAAAATTCTGGGGAATAAAGCACTGCGCGATATGAAGGAAATCACACCTATGGTTGAAAAAATCAAAGCGGTGTACGATGAAATCTCAAGACTCAGTAATGATGAACTACGCGCTCGCACCGAACAACTTAAAATCCGAATTCAGGAGTATGTGGCTGTTGAAGTCAACCGTGTTGCCGAACTGAAGGCCGGAATCGAAGAAATAGAAATCGATCAGCGTGAAAAATCGTATGCTGAAATAGATAAACTGGAAAAGGAAATTACCGAGAAATACGAAAAAGTTCTGGATGAGATTTTACCGGAAGCTTTCAGTATTATGAAAGACACCGCTCGTCGTATTTCCGAAAACCCAATACTGGAAGTCACTGCCAATCAGTTTGATCGCGATTTGGCAATTAATCATGATTTTGTGACCATTGATGGCGACAAAGCTCTCTATAAAAACGAATGGACTGCAGGTGGAACACTTGTAAAATGGGAAATGGTGCATTACGATGTACAGTTATTCGGTGGTGTGGTATTGCATAGTGGTAAGATTTCGGAAATGGGTACCGGTGAAGGAAAAACACTGGTGGCTACGCTTCCAGTTTTCCTGAATGCGTTAACCCGCAATGGTGTTCATCTGGTTACCGTTAATGATTATTTGTCAAAACGTGACTCGGAATGGATGGGTCCATTGTATATGTTTCATGGTTTAACGGTGGATTGTATCGATAAACACCGTCCGAATTCGGAAGAACGTCGTCAGGCTTATTTGGCTGATATTACCTTTGGAACAAACAATGAATTTGGTTTCGATTACCTGCGTGATAATATGGCAACAAGTCCGGAAGATTTGGTACAACGAAAACACAATTACGCTATTGTGGATGAGGTCGATTCCGTGTTGATTGATGATGCTCGTACACCTTTGATTATTTCAGGTCCTGTGCCAAAAGGCGAAGATCAGCTTTTTGAAGAACTTCGTCCAAAAGTGGAACGGTTGGTAAATACGCAAAAAACATTAGCTACCAAGTATTTGGCTGAAGCCCGTCATTTGATGAAATCGGAAGATAAAAAAGTGCAGGAAGAAGGCGCATTGGCTTTATTCCGTTCTTATAAAGGAATGCCCAAAAACAAACCCTTGATTAAATACCTCAGCGAACCGGGGATTAAAGCTATTTTGCTGAAAACGGAAGAGTTTTATATGCAGGAAAACAATCGGAACATGTACATTGCTACGGATCCCTTGTATTTCGTGATAGATGAAAAAAATAACACCATTGAACTAACCGATAAAGGTATTGATTTGATTACCGACGATACCGATGATCCACAATTCTTTGTTTTACCGGATGTTGGTAGTTTAATTGCCGATCTTGAAAAAGACAAAACGCTTACGGCTGAAGAAAAACAAACCACCAAAGATGATATTTTGCTGGCTTATTCTGTAAAATCAGAACGGGTTCATACTATCAATCAATTACTTAAAGCGTATAGCCTATTTGAAATAGATGTGGAATACGTGGTAATTGACAACAAGGTAAAAATTGTTGATGAACAAACCGGTCGTATTATGGAAGGCCGTCGTTATTCCGATGGTTTGCATCAGGCCATTGAAGCCAAGGAACGTGTAACCATTGAAGCAGCCACTCAGACATTTGCCACCATTACTCTTCAGAATTATTTCCGTATGTACCACAAACTTTCGGGGATGACCGGTACAGCTGAAACGGAAGCAGGTGAGTTATGGGACATCTACAAATTAGACGTTGTGGTAATACCTACCAATCGTCCGATTGCTCGTAACGATATGGAAGACCGTGTTTACAAAACAAAACGCGAAAAATATACAGCTGTAATTGAAGAAATTGATCGTTTAGTGACTGCCGGACGTCCGGTTTTAGTAGGTACAACTTCGGTAGAGATTTCTGAATTATTAAGCCGCATGTTGAATGGTCGGAAAATCAAACACAATGTATTGAATGCCAAGCTACACCAGCATGAAGCTGCCGTAGTAGCCGAAGCAGGACAAAAAGGTACAGTAACCATAGCCACCAACATGGCCGGTCGTGGTACCGATATCAAATTAACTGAGGAAGTAAAAGTTGCCGGTGGTTTAGCTATTATCGGTACGGAGCGTCATGAAAGCCGTCGTGTCGATCGCCAGTTACGCGGACGTGCCGGTCGTCAGGGCGATCCGGGTTCTTCTATTTTCTATGTTTCGCTCGAAGATGATTTGATGCGTTTGTTTGGTTCCGAACGAATTTCAGGAGTCATGGATCGTCTAGGTTTCAAGGAAGGTGAAATGATTGAGCATTCGATGATATCAAAATCAATTGAACGTGCTCAGAAAAAAGTAGAAGAAAATAACTTCGGAATTCGTAAACGATTGCTCGAATACGATGATGTGATGAACTCACAGCGCGAAGTGGTTTATTCCAAACGTCGTCATGCTTTAATGGGTGAACGTATTGGTATGGATATCACCAACATGATTTACGATTCAGCAGAAAGTATCGTTGAAGTTGCCAAAAATAGCGGAGATTTTGAGTTAATGGAAGAAGATTTGCTCAAAACATTCTCGATGGATGTTCCGTTTAACGAAGAAGAATTCAACTCAACACGTTTTGGTGAATTATCAGACCGTGTAGCCGAAGCGGCTATGGGAACTTTCAAACGCAAAATGGAAAAGTTGGCTGCAGTTAGCTATCCGGTTATCAAACAGGTATATGAAACAAAAGGACAACAATACGAAAATATTCTGATTCCGGTTTCGGACGGAAAACGTGTATTCAATATAACTGCTCACCTCGAAACAGCCTATAAAACTGAAGGTCGCGAAGTAGTGAAAGCATTTGAAAAACAAACTCTGCTTTATGTGATTGATGATGAGTGGAAAGAACATCTCCGTCAGTTGGATGAATTGCGTAATTCGGTTCAGAATGCAAGTTATGAACAAAAAGATCCGCTCTTGATTTATAAACTGGAATCATTCGGATTATTCAAAGAAATGATTGATTCAATTAATCGTAAAATTTTGGCGATTCTGACACGTGGTCAGATTCCGATGCGTGAACCGGAACAGGTTCGTGAAGCACGGCCAACTCAACGTATGGATTTGAGTAAATACAAAACTCAAAAAGATGAAGTCGGAAATGGAAACAGAAGTGGCAACAGCGAAGATCCAACTAAACAGGATACCCGCGAACAACAAAGCCATACACCAATTCGTGTTGAGAAAAAAGTAGGACGTAATGATCTTTGTCCTTGCGGAAGTGGAAAAAAATACAAAAACTGCCACGGAGCCAATTAAAATAGCTCCTAAAGCGGAACAAAATTACTTTCGTCTCCTTATTATTACAAAATAATACTAATTTAAAATTCCCCTTTAGGGGTTAGGGGTTCTTAATATTATGCTAAACTTCATCACCTGGAATGTAGAACCAGTTTTGGTTCATCTCGGACCTTTATCCATTCGCTGGTACGGACTGCTTTGGGCTTTGGGCATTTACGCAACTTTGTTGATTGTCACACGCTTGTTCAAAAACGAAAAGCTACCGGAAGAATGGGTGGATAAATTATTTATTTACACAGTTTTAGGAGCAATAATCGGAGCACGTCTCGG
>JBBRTR010000144.1:0-6975 GCA_038244215.1 Bacteroidales bacterium | reverse complement strand
TAAAATTAATGTCGTGAAAAACTACGATAAAAAATAATTTAGGGTGAAAAATAGCCCATAAAAAGTGCGTAAGTTAAAATAGTCTAGAGAAACACACGCAATTAATGATGATAATATCAATTGCGGATTTAAGGTTATATAATAACTGAATTTTTTCATTGATGTGTTTTTTAAATTGTTTGAAATAGAATTAAAGAATAACTATTGAATTATTAACGGTGTTACTGAAATTGAGCCTGAAATTGATTCTAATTTGACTAAATACATTCCTTGTTTGATGTCGTTTACATCAATTGTCGAATAAATTTTTGCTATTTTTTTTATCAACATACCACTAACAGAATAAATAGATAATCCTTTTATTGAATTTACATCGGATATTGAAATTTGAGAATGTGCCGGGTTAGGAAAAATTTTTATATTTCCTGCTGAATGTTCTTCAATACCAGAATTTGTTGAATGAACCATTTGTATAGTATTGATATTGACAGTTTGACTTCCCTCTCTACAATCATAAACAAATCGAACATATTTTGTATTTTCAGGTAAATCGGTTATGATTCTGGTAACAGTTGGAGAAATTATATTACAGCTGTTAAAATGTTGTAGATTCACCCAATTTGATGCATCGCTTGATGCTTCAACCGTAAACATGCCTGTGAAGCCTGAAGTTTCCATAGAAATATCATAGGATAATTGATTCATTGCATTGACTGCTCCAACTATCAGAGCCGAATTTTCAGAAGCAAATTGAGCTTTAGATGTTACAGTTCCTGATATCCCATTTGCTATCCATCCTACTGTCGATGCTGTCCATGAATTTGTATTATTTGTCACATCAAACTTTAGATCCAGATCGGAAGTACTTGTTTTTATTTTCTTGATTGTAATATAAACTTTACGGGTTCCCCAGGATGATTTTAAAACTACGCTCTGCTTTGAAAGTATTGAAAAATCAGTAGGAATTGCAGATTCAAGTGTTGTTCCGTCCGGAAGTTTATAGTTGAAACTGACGTTTGCCAGATCGACTTCATTATTGACCACAAAAGTATAATTTATAGGCAATCCGGACATTTCATTCATGAGTGGTGCAACAAGTTCGCCATCAACATCCAAAGCATTAAAGTTAAGGGCATTGGTGTAATCATGTGCCACCTCTAGATAAGTTGGATCAAGCGGGCCTGTAATATCTTCGATATTTGTTCCTTGAGGTGCTACAGCTCCAATCAATGACACCCAACGCTGCATCCAACTTTGTGAAGCATCAAACATATCTTTGGCATACAACTTAAATGTAACTGGTACGGTAGAAATTATTTTTAAATTATCTGCATAAAACCAGGCTGTTTGATTAACAGTTGTTCCAGTCCCAAAGCTATATTCTTTATCACCAAAAGAAACCATACATTTAAAATTTACAGTATTTCCGGGATTAGGATTGCTGCCACTCCGTTTATGATTCATGCTGAATTTTTTAATGTACAAAGTAGAACCATTTTGAGGTGTGACTGTGAAGGTGTGGCACAATCCGTTGTCATAGTCCGCACCTCCGAATGGAAATCCTTTGGAAACAAAAAATCCGGAGCCTGAAGAAGCAGTAACTCCCACGCGAGCATAGTCAGAAAAACTCAGATCAGTAACTTTAACAACAGCGGATTTATTAACTGGATCCCCACCACCGTCGGTTAAATTGTAGATAGCAAGTGTATCAATCTGAGCATGAACTGTACTCAGAAATCCGATACATGTAATTAATAAAAATAATTTGATTTTTCTCATTTCAAAGTGTTTTTATGTTAATAAATTTATTCTACAACAAATATCGCATTTTGATATTAATTTTGGCTTAATAAAATATTAATATGCAGTATTTTTAAAAATAAACATCAAATTAAGTATTTATTAATAGGATATTAATCATGGTAAGATACATTTGGATAAAAATTGAAGTTGAAAAATCAAAAGAATATTTAATTTTGAGTATATGAAAAAACTTACAGCAATTCTGTTCATCAGTACTGCATTTATTTTTTGTAGTTGTAGTCAATCCCGCAACTCAGCAAATGTAAAACAACCTGTAGATTATGTAAACCCTTATATTGGTAATATAAGTCATTTATTAGTGCCTACCTATCCAACTGTTCATTTACCAAACAGTATGTTGCGAACATATCCGGAGAGAACAGATTATACGGGCAATATGCTGTATGGATTACCAATTGCAGTTACAAGCCACAGGGGATGTTCCGCTTTTAATTTGAGTATTGCCAAACTTGGTGACAAAAATTCCGATAACACACCTGTAATAAAATATAGTTACGATAATGAGGTGATAAAACCATATTATTATTCGGTATTTTTAGATGAAATAGGTGCTGATGTGAAATTTGCGCCATCTCACCAATCAGCTATTTATGATATTACATTTTCGAATAAGGGTGGTTTTATATTATTACTAAATTCTAAAAACGGCGAATTAAAATTTGATGGAAACGCGGTAACAGGGTATCAACAAATAGAAAATTATCAGACAAATATTTACATCTATCTTGAAACAAATCTTACACCTGTAAACAAAAGTGTGTTAGGTGGGAGCGGTTTAAATTCTACAATTGCGTCAGGAGAAAATGCTTGTGTAAAATTGGAATTTGAAAAAAACACATCTGAAATTAAGATAAGATATGGGATTTCATTTATTAGTACTGAACAGGCAAAAAAGAATCTTAACAGGGAAATATTTGACTACAATCTGGAAAAAGTCGCACAGGAAGGTCGTGCAATCTGGAATAAAACGTTGAATAAAATAAAAGTAGAAGGGAATGATGAGAATGCTAAAACTATTTTTTATACAGCACTGTACCGAACTTACGAACGGATGATCTGTATATCTGAAGAAGGAAAGTATTACAGCGCATCTGACAACAAAGTTCACAACGATAACGACAGTCTGTTTTATACTGATGACTGGATATGGGACACATACCGTGCAGCACATCCATTACGCGTTATTATTGAGCCAAAAATGGAGGTAAATATTATTAATTCATTTTTAAGAATGGCTGAGCAGACCCCCCATTTTTGGATGCCAACTTTTCCTGAAGTTACCGGAGACAGCAGAAGGATGAATAGTAATCATGGTGTTGCCACAGTTATCGATGCTTATAACAAAGGACTCAGAGGATTTAATCTTAATAAGGCTTATTTAGCATGCAAAGGTGGAATTACTGAAAAAACATTGGCTCCATGGTCAGGACAGAAAGCTGGGAAACTGGATGATTATTTCAAAGAGAATGGATATATTCCGGCATTGCATCCGGGTGAAGAAGAAACAATTCCCGAAGTGAATCATTTTGAAAAACGGCAGCCTGTTGCGGTTACGTTGGGTACTGTTTATGATGAGTGGTGTTTGGCACAGATGGCAAAACAATTAAATTTAAAAACCGATTACGATTATTTTTTGAAAAGAAGTTTAGATTATAGAAAGATTTTCAATCCTGAAACTCATTTTTTTCATCCAAAGGATAACAAAGGTAATTTTATAACTCCATTCAGTTATGAATATTCTGGTGGACTTGGTGCCCGAAACACATACGGTGAAAATAATGCATGGATTTATCGATGGGATGTCCCACATAATGTCGCCGATCTCGTAAAACTTATGGGTGGAAGTGAGACTTTTGTCAATGAACTTGAAAGAATGTATAACACGCCATTAGGAAAAGATAAATTTGAGTTTTATTCTCAATTACCCGACCAAACAGGAAATGTAGGTCAATTCTCCATGTCAAATGAACCAAGCATGCACATCCCTTATCTGTACAATTATGCAGGTCAACCGTGGCGAACCCAAAAACGCATTCATACTTTAATGGATCAATGGTTTAGAAATGATTTAATGGGTGTTCCCGGGGATGAAGATGGAGGTGGCATGACCGCATTTGTGGTATTTTCTTATATGGGTTTTTATCCGGTAACTCCGGGATTACCAATATATGTTATTGGCTCACCATTTTTCGAAAACATAAAAATTGATCTTGGAAATAATAAGACTTTTGAAGTAAAATGTGAAAACTTTAGTAAAGAGAATAAATATATTCAGTCGGCAACATTAAACGGTAAAGACTGGAATAAGTCTTGGTTTACACATAATGAGTTGATGCAAGGTGGAGTTCTTAAGTTTGTAATGGGTAATAAAGCAAATCGTCAATGGGCCAGTTTGCCAACTTCCATTCCTCCATCATTCAATATGGAAGAAACTTTATAATAATTAAAAGGCTGTTAATCAATGTATATTCGAATAAGAAATTTCATTGTTGATCTTTAAAATTCTTTTTAAAAGATGAAAAAAATAAGTATTCTATTTTTGGGTTTGATTTTTAGTTTTGTGATTTTTGCACAGGACAGTATACGTGTTTCATTAGCCGAATGGACTTTTGATCAATGGTATGGCGGTGGAGTTTTACCAGCAGGACAATTAAACAATAAACCAATTTTTGCCGACCGGGGAACATTGGCATCCACTGCAAAAATTGGCACCGAACAAATGTTCTCAGGCGGGTCAGTGTCCCGTGTGTGGGATGTTCCTACTTCGGGAGGCTATGTTCGTTGTTCAAAAAGCTGGATAGCTGGTTCAACAGAACTCTATTTTATGGCATCCGGTATCAATACATTAGGTGCCTCCTCAGTTTCTATAACTTCAAGTCATGCAACAAGTAGTTCCAGTCAGCCATATTCGCTTAAAGTGCAATACAGATTGAGTTCAACAGGCTCGTGGAAAGATTTGTTCGGTCCTTTTTCAGTAACCGATGTAACTGAATCGGGAATAAGCAAAAAGCAAGTAAATAATGTAAAATTACCTGCTGAATGTAATAATGTTGCTTATCTGGATATTCGGTGGTTATGTACAACTTTCCCTGCATCGTCTTCTACACAATTTCGTTTAGATAATATTTATCTAACAGCAAGTGTCGTAAATCCCGATCCGAATGCTGATAAAACGCCCTTAACACTGGCACAATCTTTAAATAGTGCCGATTGGGCTGTACCAAGTTGGACATTGTTATTATCTGCACGAAAGAAAGCAACTGCTGCACCAATAACGGAAAACTTAACCGCTTTGTCGACAGTAATGAACAATATGATGTCAAATGAGATGCCTTATTGTATTAATTCTTCATTCAATGGAGATCCGACAACAAATATGGGTTTTGCCTGGTATACAAATTACGGAATTACCGGTGGCCAGGTGCAAATTGTGGCAAACGATAATGCAACACAGAGTGATTTTAATAATCCGTATTTGACAATAAATGCTACAACCGCCAATTTGTTAAATGTAAATTATGTTGTGGTGGCAAATGATCCTACATTTACAGCTGATATGGTAGCAAATGTAAAACGTAATTATGTCTCTAACAAAGCTCTTGCTACTGGGTTAACTCCAAATACAAGCTATTCATATCGGGTTGGAAAAGAAGGTGCCTGGAGTTCAATTCGTAGTTTCCGAACAGCAAAAAACTCAAAGGATGAATTTTCATTTATTTATATTACAGATACACAAGCTAATTCAAACGACAATTTTGATTGCTCTTCAAATACTTTAACTCAAGCTTATGCTAAAGCTACAGATCCCTTATTTGTACTTATGACTGGTGATTTTGTTGAATCTCAAGGCAGCTCAAACAGTGAATGGGAATATGAACAATTTTTTGAACGCATGCAGAATGTTTGGAGCAAATTACCAATTGTTGGGACAATCGGAAACCACGATGCAAGTTCGAGTAATAATTTCTTCAATCACATTAACAATGATGTGTCGTATAATCAAACAGCAAATGTCAAAACTTCTATGGATGGGACAGTATATTCATTTGTTGTTGGTGATGCATTGTTTATGGTTGTAAATCATGAAGATGTTTCCAAAATAGGTTATTTAGCAGCACTTGGAAATTGGATGACAGAGCAGGTAAACGCAAACCCGAATACTCGTTGGCGAATCGTTTGTGTTCATTCTGGCTTATTCTCCGGAGGAAGTCATCAGTCTGATAATGAAAATGTGATATTACGAAATGCTATGTTACCTTATTACAAGAGTTTAAAAATTGATATGGCCATACAAGGACATGATCATGTTTATAATGCAATAGGACCTGTAGATAATCTTACAAAAACGGTTGTATCAGGCTCGACACAAAACGTAGGATCAGCTCCGATAGTTATACAATCGAATATGAATGGAAAGACTGGCGGTACATTTGATGTATCTAACGGAACTTTCTATTTTATAAACAATTCAGCCTCACGGAAGAAATATTCTCCTACTTCACAATCATCAATGAATGCAGATGCATCCATCACTGGAGTGGCAAATTATTGGAATCTATTTACAGGTCGTTTCGGGCAAACTGGCGAACCAACATTCAGCAATATCCGTGTTACAAGTGATACCATATTCATTTCAACCTTTGCTATTAATAATAATGGAAACACATATCTTTTCGATCAGATAAAAGTTACTAAAGAGAAAACCACAAATGTTGATCAAACTCAAAATGATCAGATGAAAATTGTAGTGGATTCGGATAAGAATCAAATAAAACTAATTGGTGGCGAAGCATATAAAATTAATTTGTTTAATTTAAAAGGTCAATTGGTGGCGGAGAAGAATAACTCCAACTTTTTGTCAACATCATCAATATTGTCAGGAATTTATCTGGTTCAAATTTACAGCAAAGATGGTGTTTTTGATAAAAAAGTATACCTATAATTCAAAAAAATGCACATATAAGTTTACATCTATTGTGAAAATTCCATCTAATAGTGTTGATATTTTATTTAACCTTACATCCGCAATTGACCATTAAAAAGACTGTCAAAACCCATCGTATATATTTAGTAATAAATAACATACGAGGATGTTGACAGTTGAAAAAAATCACCTAACTTAGTGCCTGAAAGAAAAAAGAAACAATAATT
>JBBRTR010000143.1:0-7011 GCA_038244215.1 Bacteroidales bacterium | reverse complement strand
GAGAAAAAGAAATTCATTCTGGCAGCTTCCGGCGGAAAAGTAAGTAAATCGTTGGAACAGTTTATTGACATGTTGCTGAAAAACAACCGGGAGACTTTTCTTCAATCCATCGTATTGAAATACATTGATTTGTATCGTGCTGAAAAGAACATCCATTATGGCAAACTGACAACCGCTTCGACCATTGATGCAGCAACAGAAAAAAAACTGATTTCCATGGTGGAAAATGAAACAGGTGGAACTATTGAGATGGAAAAAGTGATTGACACTTCCATTTTAGGCGGTTTTATGTTCGAAGTCGACTTCAAACGCTGGGATGCCAGTGTGAAAGGACAACTGAATTCCATCCGAAAAGAATATATTGAGAGAAATTTAAAAACCATCTAACCATTTAGCCATTTAGCCATTTACCAATTACTATTTAAGTTGGTAAAATGAAAGGTTGAATGGTCAATAGTAAATGAAAAAATAGTAAATAAAAATAAGATGTCTGATAATATTAAGGTGAGCGAAGTGTCTGAAATCCTTCGGATGCAACTTCAGGGAATCGATTCGAGTGTTCAGTTTGACGAAGTGGGAACCGTGTTGCAGGTAAGCGATGGTGTGGTTCGTATTTACGGATTGAATAATGCTGAAGCCAACGAATTACTTGAATTCGAAAACGGTATGAAAGCCATCGTGATGAACCTCGAGGAAGATAATGTCGGTGCGGTTTTGCTCGGACCAACCAGCCAGATAAAAGAGGGCTTTACCGTAAAACGTACTAAACGTGTGGCTTCTATTGAGGTAAGCGAAGGCATGTTGGGTCGTGTTATCAATCCGCTGGGTGAAGCGTTAGACGGTAAAGGAAAAATCACAGGTGAAATGTTTGAAATGCCGTTGGAACGTAAAGCTCCGGGTGTAATTTACCGTCAACCGGTGAATCAGCCTTTACAAACCGGACTAAAATCAATTGATGCCATGATTCCAATCGGACGTGGACAGCGAGAATTGATTATCGGAGACCGTCAGACAGGAAAAACCAGTATTGCCATCGATACCATTATCAATCAGAAATCAAATTTTGAAGCAGGAAAACCGGTTTATTGCATTTATGTTGCCATCGGACAAAAAGGTTCTACCGTTGCAACGATTTTGAATACCTTGGAAGCAAACGGTGCGATGGCTTATACTACAATTGTTGCTGCCAGTGCTTCTGATCCTGCCGCACTACAATATTATGCTCCTTTTGCAGGTGCAGCCATCGGAGAATATTTCCGCGATACCGGCCGTGATGCTCTGGTTGTTTACGACGATTTATCGAAACAAGCCGTTGCTTATCGTGAAGTTTCGTTAATTTTGCGTCGTCCTTCAGGCCGTGAAGCGTATCCGGGTGATATTTTCTATCTGCATTCACGTTTACTCGAACGTGCCGCCCGAGTTATTTCGCAACAAGAAGTGGCTGAAAAAATGAACGATTTACCCGAATGTCTGAAAGGAAAAGTAAAAGGCGGCGGTTCGTTGACTGCTTTGCCGATTATTGAAACTCAGGCTGGTGACGTTTCAGCTTATATTCCGACGAATGTTATTTCAATTACCGATGGTCAGATATTTTTGGATTCCGATTTGTTCAATCAGGGGAATCGTCCTGCTATTAATGTTGGTATTTCGGTTTCGCGCGTGGGTGGAAATGCTCAGATTAAAGCCATGAAAAAAGTAGCCGGAACGCTTAAAATCGATCAGGCACAATTCCGTGAATTGGAAGCATTCAGTAAATTTGGAAGCGATATGGATGCGGTAACTGCTATGACAATTGATAAAGGACAGAAAAACATGCGTTTGTTGGTTCAACCTTTGAATAATCCAATGCCGGTTGAAAAACAAATTGCCACACTCTATTGTGGAACTCAAGGTTTATTAGCAAAAGTTCCGTTGAATAAAGTGCATGAATTTGAAAATCAGTTTCTTTCTGTTTTGGAATTAACGCATCAGAAAGATGTTTTGGATCTTTTAAAAGAAGGTGTTATTAACGATGATGTGACTAAAATAATTGAACAAGTTGCTTCGGATGTCACCAAAACTATTTTGGCAACAAATTAATTATCTGATCCAAAATGAATTTTGATCTAATAAACGCATTAACCTAACAACACTAATATTTCTTTTCAACGGGTTAGCACCTAGTTTACTTGTTTACTATTAAACTTGTTTACTATATAAATTGTAAATAATGGGATCATTAAAAGAAATAAAAACCAGGATTCAATCCGTCCGCTCAACGCAGAAAATCACTTCGGCGATGAAAATGGTTTCGTCCGCTAAGTTGCGTAAAGCTGAAAAAACAATTAGCAATTTTTACCCCTACGAAGCAAAGTTGACTAATTTGCTGACTGATTTTTTGAGTGAGGAAGATGACGTTTCTTCTGTTTTTGCTACCCAACGTGAAATTAATAAAATTGCTTTGGTTGTGTTTTCATCCAATTCTAGTTTGTGTGGAAGCTTTAATGCTAACGTGGCAAAAATGCTGAATCTGAAATTTGAAAACTACAAAAAACTTGGAAATGACAATATTCTGATTTTCCCCGTTGGAAAAAAGATTGCTGCAGCTGCCAAGAAAATGGGTTTGAACATTCAAGGTGATTTTCAGCACATGGCTGACAAACCAACTTATGAGGATTCAACTGAACTGGCAGACAGATTAATGAAATTATTTACGGATAATGAGATTGATGGAGTTGAGATTATTTATCATCATTTTAAAAATAAAGCTTCACAGGTTTTGACCGATGAAACTTATTTGCCGATTCAACTAGTTAAACATGAACAAGGAACTACAAAGTCTAATTTTATAGTTGAACCCGATCAGCAAACTTTAGTTGATGTTCTGATTCCAAAAGTGTTGCGTTTGAAACTCTATACAGCTTTGCTCGATTCAAATGCTTCGGAACATGCAGCTCGTACTTTGGCCATGCAGACTGCTACCGATAATGCAACCGATTTGCTGCAAGAACTTTCACTGCAGTACAATAAATCCCGACAACAGGCAATCACTAATGAATTGCTTGATATTATGGGTGGTTCATTTGGCAAAAACTAAATCATTCGGTTATAAAAACAACAAAGGCAGTTTCATATTGAAACCGCCTTTGTTGTTTTTATGGGAAACAGAAATTATTTTCCCTGTTCAAGTTGCAATGTTCGGGTTGGTTGGTCGCACACTTCAGTTGGTCCGTAATATTGAATTGGTCCCGGATAAATGTAACTCGAACTTTCATCAGCCCAATCAGCCCGATATTTGGAGAAAAATTTGAATGGTTCACCATCCAATTTGACCAGTGCTTTTTGAATTACCGGTTTCATTTCGCCATGACGTTTTTCCATATTCATCATCATAGTGATAGGTACTCCACCTGCAATCCATTCTGCTGCCGGAGCTGTCAAATTCCCAACTGAGGCCATATAACCTGTTTTTCCTTCCGAAATCAGAACCGAAGCTGTGTAACCCAATGAATACGTGTAATCTGCATCAAAGTTTGAAGGAATAGCACAGCGTCCTTCATATCCGAAAAAGTGATTGATGGCCGAGAATTTTCCTTTGTATTTTCCTTCTGCTTTTAATTGCGCCAATCGTTTTGCAGTCATTTCAATCAATAGTTTTTCTGTCTCAATTAATGAAACCTGAACATTTCCGTGTGGGTCACGGTCAAGTGTCAATTGACGTGCAATCCCTTTCGGTAGACTGCGATAAACTTCTGAGCTTTCTTTTGATAGCATTCCTTTTACATATTGACGTTTTTCATCGTCTGTACCCAAGGCGTTAAAGTCATCGTTAAGTATCAGCAAATCATTTAATTCCTCAATTAGTTTTTTCATTGCCGGAATAAATTCTATCAAACCTTCAGGAATCAAAATGGTTCCAAAATTTAATCCGAAACTTGATCGTTGAGTAATTACTTTTACAATATCTTCCACAACATCATTCAATGTCTGATTTTTCGCTTCCACTTCTTCTGAAACGATGCACATGTTAGGATGACTTTGAAGTGCACATTCCAACGTGATGTGTGAAGCAGAACGTCCCATTAAGCGAATAAAATGCCAGTATTTTTTTCCTGAATTCGCATCGCGTTGGATGTTTCCAATCAATTCAGAATAAACCTTACAAGCTGTATCAAATCCGAATGAAGCTTCAATCATTTCGTTTTTTAGGTCACCATCAATTGTTTTCGGACAGCCTATAACCTGAATCCCTGAGTTTTTCTGAGAATAATATTCTGCTAAAACGCAGGCATTTGTATTTGAATCATCACCTCCAATAATTACAATAGCATTGATCCCCAGTTTTTTGCAAATTTCATGTCCTTTTTCATACTGCCATTCTTCTTCCAGTTTCGTTCTGCCCGAACCAATAATATCGAAACCTCCTGTATTGCGATAATCATCTATAATTTCTTGGGTAAGTTCTATATATTGATGATCAACTAATCCGCTTGGACCACCTAAAAAGCCATAAAGTTTATTTTGAGGATGAAGAGTTTTCAATCCGTCGTACAAACCAGAAATTACGTTGTGACCACCCGGAGCTTGTCCTCCCGATAAAATAACACCTACATTTACTTCAGGATAATGTTTCTTTTCACCGCTTTCGAAAGTTATCAAAGGCATTCCGTAGGTGTTCGGAAAAAGTTTTTTGATTTCTGATTGGTCGGCAACCGATTCGGTGGTTGCGCCAATTTTTAAAATAACATTTCCTTTCAAAGCAGTCGGCAATTTTGGCTGATATGTCGATCGGGCAATTTGCAAAGGACTTTTAGTCATTAATTTCATGTTGTTTATATTTTTATAATAGTTTGATATTCAATTGTATGTTATTTTGATAAGTTATTCGCAAAATTAATGAAAAAATTCAATAATGCAAGTGTGAACATTAGCTTTTTAATTTCCTTTTATTTGTTTTGCATTGTACGCTGGATCTTTAAAATTATTTTTCGTTGACTTGTATTTTTTACCCTAGAAAGCATTTTTTTGAATATTTCATGAAAAAGATGAAAATAAGATACGGACTTTCAGGACTGTGAAAATTAAATTATCGATTTTGATGCGTTTTAACGAAAACTTATAGTATTTTTGGAAACTTTTTGTGTAAATATTCACTTTAGGTCTGTTTTCTATTCTATCTTATTTTAAAATATCTAAAAATACTGATTATGTTTTTAAGCATTTCTTATCTCGAATGGTTTGGTTATCTGGGTTCTGTGGTTGTAGCCGTTTCCATAACAATGAGTTCAATCATTAAGCTCAGATGGTATAATCTTATTGGGGCAGCCATATTTTCAATTTATGGTTTTGCAATCGGTGCATTACCAGTTGGTTTTCTGAATTTTTTTGTTTCTGCAGTCGATATTTATTATTTGATAAAAATTTACTCGAGCAAAGATGCTTATAAAACTGTTATTATTAATGAAAATGATTCGTATGTAAAGTATTTTCTTGATTATTACAAAAATGAAATAAATCTTATTTTTTCCGGTTTCGATAACATTAGACAGAATAATTTGATAGAAAATAAAAATCAGTTTTCATTTCTTTTGCTTTGTAATGCAGCGGTAGCAGGTATTTTCATAGGAACAAAAACAAATAAAACCTTACAGGTGCAATTGGATTTTGTTACTGCCGAATATCGAGATCTAAAACCAGGTGATTTCATTTACAAAAAGAATGTTCAGTTTTTGAAAGATCAAGGAATCAACGAGATAGTTTGTGAAACACAAAATTCAACTCATCAGAACTATCTTAAAAAAATGGGGTTTGAGCAACTATTGAATACGGGAAATGAATATTCTTTTGTAAAAGCGATATAAAAAACTCGCAAATGGTATTGATTATTCGTTGTTTATCACTACCTTTGCACCCGATTTAAAAACAACTATACGTTGTGAGTAAATATCCGAATTTCACTGCTTTACAAAGCAGTTAGCTTACCAAAATGGTACACGTTTTCATTAACGAATGAAATTATCGCCGGATGACTACTTGAAACGTGTACAAAAAACAACTAAATGACATTCAGAGAACTGAATTTGAAGGACGATATTTTATCGGCCATCGAAGAACTAGGCTACGAGCAACCTATGCCCGTGCAGGAAAAAGTTATTCCGTTTATGCTCGAACAAACCGCTGATTTAGTGGCTTTAGCACAAACAGGAACAGGTAAAACAGCAGCTTTCGGGTTGCCAGTGTTAAACATGATCGATGCAAGTCGCAAGGAAGTACAGGCACTTGTGCTGTCACCAACACGCGAATTGTGTATCCAAATTGCTAATGATATAAAAGGTTATTCCAAAAACATGCGTGGAATGCGGATTGTACCGGTATACGGTGGCGAAGATGTTCGTACGCAATTGCGCCAGTTGGATACAGCTCCTCAAATTATTGTGGCAACTCCGGGTCGATTAATTGATTTAATCGAACGTGGAAAAATACAATTAGGTGCAATCGATTTCTTAGTACTCGACGAAGCAGACGAAATGCTGAACATGGGTTTCAAGGAAGATATTGAAACTATTCTTGAAAAAACTCCTTCAACACGTCGTACTTTGCTGTTTTCGGCAACCATGCCAAAGGAAATTGCCAATATCGCTAAGCGATATATGAAAAATTACGAAGAAATTACCGTTGGAACAAAAAATGCAGGTGCTGAAAATGTAGAACATATATATTATGTATCACAAGCCCGTCAGCGTTATATGGTTTTGAAACGTATTGTGGATTTAAATCCGGACATTTATGGAATCGTATTTTGCCGTACCCGTCAAGAAACAAAAGAAGTAGCTGATCATTTGATGCACGACGGTTATAACGCCGATGCACTTCATGGTGATTTATCTCAGGCACAACGTGACACGGTAATGCAAAAGTTCCGTATCCGTAACATTCAACTTTTGGTTGCAACCGATGTGGCTGCCCGTGGATTGGATGTAAGTGATTTGACACACGTTATCAATTACAATTTGCCGGATGATGTGGAAATTT
>JBBRTR010000142.1:0-7056 GCA_038244215.1 Bacteroidales bacterium | reverse complement strand
TTTTGCGGAAAGCGAGAGATTCGAACTCTCGGTACAGTTACCCGTACAACGGTTTTCGAGACCGTCCCGATCGACCACTCCGGCAGCTTTCCATTTGAATGATAATGCAAAAATACTTTATTTTTTTTAATAATATTTCTTTGTTTATAAAAAAAACAATGTGGCACCGATAATACTGACAATAGCTCCAACAACTTGTTGAGGTCTGATTTTCTCTTTGAACATAATTGCCGATGGAACAATTATAAAAATTGGTACTAAAGCCATTAATGTAGAAGCAATTCCGGTCTTCGTATGTTGTATTGCAAAAAGTCCGAGGGCAACACCAACAAATGGTCCAAAGAAAGCACCGACTGTCACTGATTTCATTGCACTCGTGTGAGTAAATGCTTTTCCAATTTTGTCCCAGCGACGTAAAGCTGTGATTAAAATCCCGAAACTTACGAGCCCGAACAGAGCCCGAATCTGAGTTGCAGCAACAGGATCGTAATTTCCCATTCCTTTCTTGCTCAGTATTAATCCGATTGCTTGACCCATTGCACCTCCGAATGCAAGCAAAAATCCTTTTAACGGGATATTTAATTTCATTTTGCGATTTGAAATAGCAATCATGATACCGGAAATACTAACTATAATAGCGGTGATATTTTTAAATGAAAGAATTTCATCCAGAAAAAACCAACCAATAATGGCAGTAATCATGGGTGCCAGACTCATAATCAAAGCTGCTGTTCGCGAGCCGATAATTGTATAGGATTTAAACAAAAACATATCTCCCAGAAAAAAACCGATAAAACCGGATAATCCGAGCCAGAACCATTGATAAGCTGTTGCATCAGTCGGAAAGAAGATTCCGCGGGAAAAAAAAGTAGTTATACCTAAAAATCCGATTGCAAATAACAACCGAATGAAATTGACTGACAAGGACCCAATTTTGTGCCCTGCTTTTTCGAAAAACAAAGCACTCATAGTCCAGCAAACAGCTACACCTAAACCGGCGAATTCTCCAATATGCGAATGAAACATTTTAATATGTAATGTTTAATAGATTTAATTTGACTCTTTATTCTGAAAATATTTGCAAAGATACAGTAAGAATTTTACAATTGGTAATTTATTGTGCATATTTATACAGCTCATTGATTGATAGTTTTTTATATAAATACTATATGGATAGAATGAAGAAATACAATAATTTATCTACCTTTGCACCAGTAAATCCAAATCTGGATTTTAATTTCGAATTATTTACTATCAGCAATTTAAAGTGCCAAAAGAAGATTATTTACTCAAATACCTCGAGAAATTAAGTCGAGTTGTTGCAGCCATGTTTGGACTTCGCGAAAAAGGATTTCCAGAGGATGCTCTTCGGCTGGCAGATGAAACATACAAAGAGTTGCTGGATCTTAATGTGGAAGAACTGGCGATAATGCCTACTGAAAAGTTTGTTGAAACAATCAGAAGAATAGGGTACTCGGGTAATTATCTTGAAGCATTAGCCCAACTTGCGCGAGGAACAGCTGATTCTTTTCAGGCAAAAGAGAAGAGTGAATTTGCACAGAGCTTTTATAAAAAATCACTTGAATTGTATTATTTATTGAACGAAAAAGATAAAACATTTTCTTTTGAAAGAGAGATGAAAATAACAGAATTAAAAGATTTGATTTAAAATTAAATAGATGATAAACTATAAAAACAAACAACGTCCTGAAAAGGACATGATTTTCGGAATTCGTGCTGTGATTGAAGCTATTCAGGCCGGAAAGGAAATTGATAAAATTTTGTTGCGTCGTGATATGACAAGCGAATTGTCGCGCGAACTTTTCACGGCAATGAATGGGTTGCAGGTTCCGGTTCAATATGTTCCGATTGAAAAGCTGAACAAAATGACTGTTAAAAATCATCAGGGTGCGATTGCATTTATCTCACCGGTTGTTTATCAACGTATTGAAGATATTATTCCCGCAATTTACGAAGAAGGGCGTATGCCATTTATCGTTGTGCTCGATGGAATTACCGATGTGCGTAACTTTGGTGCAATTGCTCGAACTTGTGAGTGTGCAGGCGTGGATGCTATTGTTATTCCAACAAAAGGTGGTGCGTCTATTAATGCCGATGCAATAAAAACATCAGCAGGGGCTTTACTTTCCATACCGGTTTGTCGTGAGGCTAATCTGGGAAATGCATTAAAATTTATTACTTCATCAGGAATTAAATTGGTTGCTGCCAGCGAAAAAGCTACAAAAAACTATTCAGAAGTGACTTTTTCTGAACCGCTAGCATTTATTATGGGATCAGAGGATGAAGGCGTTTCACCTGACCTTTTGCGACTTTGTGATGAAATGGTCAGTATTCCAATGCTTGGAACAATTGATTCGTTGAATGTTTCTGTTGCTGCTGGAGTTTTGATTTATGAAGCTGTGAGACAAAGAACCCTTAACCTTTAAAGGGGAATTGGGATATTTTCTTCACTTCAATTTTTGAAAGAAATTAAATAAATTGTACTAACTAAATTCCCCTTTAGGGGTTAGGGGTCTATGACTGTAATTTACGAAGACAACCACATCATTGCTATAAATAAAACCTGTTCGGAAATTGTGCAGGGTGATAAAACCGGCGATGAACCGCTTTCGGAAACGATAAAAAAGTATCTGAAAGAGAAATACAATAAACCCGGTGAAGTTTTTTGCGGAGTAACGCATCGGCTTGATCGTCCGGTGAGTGGCGTGGTGTTGTTTGCAAAAACCAGCAAAGCATTGACTCGCTTGAATGAGATGTTTAAAAATCAGGAAATAAAAAAGACTTACTGGGCCATTGTAAAGGAAAAACCAGTTCAAACCGAAGGACGATTAGAACATTTTCTTCTTCGGAATGAAAAACAAAACAAATCTGTAGCACACGACAAAATGGTGCCGAATGCAAAAGCAGCCGCGTTAAGTTACAAGCTTATAGCACATTCAGAAACCTATTATTTGCTCGAAGTTCATCTCGAAACCGGTCGTCATCACCAGATTCGTTGTCAGTTAGCAAAAATGGGTTGTCCAATTAAAGGCGATTTAAAATATGGTTTTGCACGTTCGAACCCGAATGGAGGAATCAGCCTTCACGCCAGAAATGTCGAATTTATTCATCCGGTTTCTAAAAATCTGATACAAATTACTGCTCCTGTGCCAGAAGATGATAAATTGTGGATGGCAATGGAGAAATTGCTATGATTTCTTCCTTACAATGATTTAAGATTTACTTCCCCGCTTTTCAGACCATTTCCTTTTACCGTTAATTTTATATCACCAATTTTTGTGTTTGATTGAACCAAAACCACCAGTTTGCCACTAAATAATTTCATAGTTGGTAGTTGAAATAATTCCAGCGAAGTGGCATCGCCATTGCAGACAGCACGAAACTTTCCATTTCCTTCCACTGTAAAATTCAGTTGATTTGTACCAGTAGGGCAGGGAATACCGTTTTTATCAACCACCGAAACAGTCACAAATGAAATGTCATTTCCATCAGCTTTTAGTGTCGTCCGATCCGATTCAAGTACAATTCGGTAAGGTTCACCGGCAGTTCGAATTTCTTCTGTAGCAGCAATTGCACCGTTTTTATCAAAAGCAACTATTTTCAATGTTCCCGGTTCATATTTCACATTCATCCACATCAGGCGATATCGGTTTTGAATCGTGGAATCATTCTTATGACGTATTCCCATGTTTTTTCCATTTACAAATAGTTCTGCACTGTTGTAACTTGTATAAGCAAACACGGGCGTAATTTGTCCTTCGCGGCCTTTCCAGTTCCAGTGAGGTAGCAAATGCAAAGTTGCCTCTTTTTTATTCCATCGACTACGATACAGATAATAACGGTCTTTTGGCAAACCGGCTAAATCGTTTATTCCAAAATATGAACTGCGAGCAGGCCAAACTTCATCATAAGGTGTCGGTTCGCCCAGATAATCAAAACCTGTCCACACAAATTCACCGATTACCCAGGGTTTATCGTCCTGTTCCACAAAATCAACATCGGGAACGTTCGACCAGCTACAGGCTTCCAGATCGTACGATGAACATTGATGATCAACATATTGTTTGTTTTTAGCTTCTACCACAGGAAATTTGTAAACGCCTCTCGAACTAACGGTTGAAGCGGTTTCAGAACCCAAAATAAAACCTTGCGGAAAAGCATTGAAAGCTTCATCGTACAAGTTTACACGGTAATTCAGACCCGGAATATCGAGCAAAGCTCCAAATCCTGAACTCATTGTAGCTTGTACCTGATTCATTCCCACAGTAACTGGTCGGGTGGGATCTTCGCGATGAAAAACATCCTGAAGCCATTTAGCCAACTTTACACCTTCCTGTCCAAACTGATCGGGAACTTCGTTTCCGGCACTCCACATCACAACGCAAGGATGATTTCGGGTAGCATGAACCAAGTTAACAATATCTCTCTCGGCATAATCATCGAAAAATAAATGATAACCATTTTGAACTTTCGGTTTTGCCCATTCATCAAAACTTTCGGCCAGAAACATAAATCCCATTTCGTCGCATAATTCCAGTTGCTCTATCGATGGCATATTATGCGAACTCCGAATAGCATCACAACCCATTTCTTTTAAAATAGTCAGTTGTCGGCGCAAGGCAGCAACATTGATAGCAGTTCCCAACGGTCCTAAATCGTGATGTAAGCAAACGCCTTTGAATTTCCGAACTTGACCGTTTAGACTAAAACCCTTATTCGGTTCGTATTTTATTTCGCGGACTCCGAAATGATTTCTGACTTCATCTTTCAGCATATCACCGGAGTAAAGTTTGGTAACGGCAGTATAAAGATAAGGCGTTTCCGGACTCCACAAATTTGGTTTTTCCAGTTTAATGTTCTGGTCAAACTCATTGGCAAATTGAGTGGATGAAGAATTTTGAGCTACAGTTTTACCGCTAGCATCTAAAATTGTGGTTTCAATTCTAAGATTTTCTCCATTTACTTTTGTTTTGATATTAACTCGTGCCATATTTTTGGAAATCAAGGGCGTGGTAATGTAAGTTCCCCATTGTGAAATATTTTCGGATTCTTTAATTACCAGACTTACTTTGCGGTACAAACCTGCTCCCGGATACCAGCGTGAAGACATCGGGCGGTTATTTAAATGAACAGACACTGTGTTTTTGCCACTTTCAGCTAAAGCCTTTGTAATATCGAAGTAAAAATAACTGTAACCGTAAGCCCATTCTCCCACTTTCTCGCCATTTATATAAACAGTGGGTTCACTCATGGCTCCTTCAAACACAATTAAAACTTTTTGACCTTTTTTATAATCAGGAAGTGTAAACTGATTACGATACCAACCTTCACCAATATACGGCAAAGCACCGGTTCTTCCGGTTTTTTCGCTGGCTACTTTTTCTCCATTTTGATCAATGGCAACCGATTGCTTATCGATTTCCTTATCGAACGGGCCATAAATTGCCCAATCATGTGGAACTGTTACCGATTCCCATTTCGAATCGTCATATTCTTTCTGATAGGCTAAATCAGCTTTTCCTTTTTGAAATTTCCAGTTGTCGGTCAACACTATTTCCGTTCTGACCTCTGCCTGCAACACATTGGATAAAAACAGAAAGAATAAAAATAATTCTGTAATTGATGTTTTTTTCATGGTTGAAAAATTTGATTTTTTAGCTTTTAAAGGTTTATCATTTGATGTTTTTACTAAATACTGAAAAATCATCAATCATCCTATCCATTAACTGGTTGATATGTTCATTCGGTGCAAGATGCATGGTTTGCTCTTTATACCACGCGATAATTTCTTTTGCTCCTTCTTTAAACTTAATTTCCGGATTAAACTCAGGAACAAATTTGCGAATTTTGGTATTGTCGAAAATCGCACTCTGCATTTTATCACCCAGCAATCCTGCACCCAATTCGGAGTCGTATTGGTTAATTATTTCCGAAGGAATATGAATTAGTTTGGGAGTAACATTCAATTCCTTTGCCAATATCCGGTAAATTCCATCCCAAGTCAACCATTCATCCGAAGTGATTTGAAAAGCTTCATTTAAAGCTTTTGGATTTCCAAATAAACCGACCAAACCCACCGCAAAATCGCTGTGATGAGTTAACGTCCAGATGGAAGTTCCGTCTCCCATAACTACCACCGGAAGTTCTTGCAACATTCGGTGCAACACAGTGTAACCGCCCACAACGGGAATTAGTGTTTTGTCGTAGGTGTGCGAAGGGCGAATAATAGTAACGGGGAAACCATCCTGCTTGTATGCTTCCCTCAAAAGGTTTTCGCAGGCAATTTTATTTCGCGAATATTGCCAGAACGGGTTTTCTAAAGGCGTTTCTTCTGTTATTGGAAGACTTTCAAGCGGAGTTTGATATACCGAAGCAGAACTGATAAATATGTATTGTTTGGTTTTGCCGCTAAACAATTTGATATCGTTTTCGATATGTTCCGGATCGAAAGCGATAAAATCAACCACCACATCAAAAGTGTGACCATTCAAAGCTGCTTTTGCTTCTTCATAATTACGAATATCAGCAATAATAGTTTTCGCTCCGCTCACGTTTCTAATTCCAGCACTTTTGCCACGATTCAAATGGTACAAATCCATGCCGCGTGATAAGGCTAAGTCCGAACAGGCTGAACTCAGATTTCCGGTTCCTCCGATAAATAAAACTTTCATATTGATTATATTTTTAAATTCAGATCTTATTTATTGTAATGCAAGTACAAACATATAAAAATACATTTGTTTAAGGAAATTCTGAAGTGATTTTTATTTTTGATGTTTAAAATAATCTCAAGTTATATGAACTAAAGGGTTTTATATGTCGTTCAATTGTTGTAATTTTGTAAATTGTGAAAAGAACAGATGGTTTAATTACTTTCCGTAGAAATAATACGCAAATACTTATTCAAATTCAAAATATCAGATGAAAATCAGGTTGATTTTATACTTTCTCACGATTTCAATTTTTCTGTTCGCTCAAAGAGCAGCGGATGCAGAGCAGCTTTTCAATACTAAACAATATTCGAAAGCAAAAACT
>JBBRTR010000141.1:0-7177 GCA_038244215.1 Bacteroidales bacterium | reverse complement strand
TGACAAATAAGATTTTTGTATTTTCTATGGATGTTTCAGGATAAAGATTCAATTGATTTAGCACATCATAAATTCGGTCGGCACCAAATGAAATGCCAACGCCTGAAACGCCTTCCATACCGAAAACTCCCGTCAGGTTATCGTATCGACCGCCACCGGTAATACTTCCCATTTCCACATCCAGTGCTTTTACTTCAAAAATAGCTCCTGTATAATAATTCAATCCGCGTGCCAACGTCAAATCAAGGTCAATTTTAGTTTCCACTTTCATCATTTCGCAATATCCGAAAATGGTTTCAAGTTCCGAAACACCTTTTAATCCGACTTCAGATGCAGCCAAAACGGTTTTCAGTTGCTCTAGTTTTTCGGTGTTTGTTCCGCTCAGTTTCAAAATCGGTTGAAGTTTGGCAATGGCTTCTTCCGTGATTCCTTTCGAAGCAATTTCTTCATTTACTTTTTCTAATCCAATTTTATCCATTTTGTCAATGGCAACGGTTATATCCGTAATTTTTTCGGCTTCGCCAATGATTTCGGCAATACCCGAAAGAATTTTGCGGTTGTTGATTTTGATAACCACATTGATTTTCAAACGACGGTACACTTCATCCACTATTTGAATCAGTTCCAGTTCGTTCAGCAACGAATCGCTACCCACCACGTCCACATCGCATTGGTAAAACTCACGGTATCTTCCACGTTGTGGTCGGTCTGCACGCCAAACCGGCTGAATCTGATAGCGTTTGAAAGGAAAAGATATTTTATCGCGATTTTGGACTACGAAACGAGCAAAAGGAACCGTCAGGTCGTAACGTAAACCCTTTTCTGAAATTCTGTTTGTCAATTTCGGACTGTTTTTTCCAAGTAATTCTTCGTTGGATAAATCAGAAAGGAAATCGCCCGAATTCAGTATTTTGAACAATAATTTATCACCTTCTTCACCGTATTTTCCCATCAAAGTTGACAGATTTTCCATGGCAGGTGTTTCAATCTGCTGAAAACCATACAGACGAAAAACGTCTTTGATGGTGTTGAAAATATAATTACGATTAGCCATTTCCTGTGGCGTAAAATCGCGTGTTCCTTTTGGAATAGAAGGTTTTTGCATACTATTTTTGTTTTTTTTTGCGTCCAACCGTTTCTTCCACGGTTTGAAGCTTTATTCTTTTATTACCCGACAAACCGCTTGAAGCGGTTGTTCGGTAATTTAGCTTATTTCTTTTAAAATTAATTCTGTTGCTCCGGTATTATTTTTTACATATTCCCCAGCTTTTTTTCCCGAATTTGTATCGCCCAATAAATTTTCAAAACCGTTTTGAAGTTCTTCGTATGTGCTGATTGACAAAGCTCCACCACAAGAAATTAATTCGCGTGCTTCTCGGAATTTCTGATAATTCGGTCCGAAAATAACCGGAACGTTCCAAACTGCCGCTTCTAAGGTATTGTGAATTCCTACTCCAAAACCACCGCCAATATATGCTACATTTGCATACCGGTAAATAGACGAAAGCAAACCGATTGTGTCCACAATCAGACAATTTGCCGTTTCTGTATTCGTTTCATTAGCCTGGGTATAACGCATAAAGCCTGTTGAAAGTAATTTTGTAATTCCTAAAATATGCGCTTCATGAATTTCATGAGGTACCAGAATTAACTTTACGTTAGTATGTTCTTTCAAATAACGGACCAACAATTCTTCATCTTTTGGCCATGTACTTCCAGCTACAATTACTTTTTTTGCATCTTTTACAAACGCTTCAACAAGTGGAATTGATTTTGCCTGCTTTGCCAAATCGTCCACACGGTCGAAACGCGTGTCACCGGCCACTGAAGCATTTGAAAAACAATATTTCTCAAGCAATTCCAACGAATTCTGATCTTGAACAAAAATGTGATTGAACGATTTCAATAAATTTCGGTACCAACCACCATAGAATTTGAAAAATATCTGAGTCGGTCTGAAAATAGCTGATATACTGTAAATCGGGATTTTAGCTTCTTTCAGAGCCATTATATAATTTGGCCAAAACTCATATTTGATAAAAATAGCCTTTGAAACTTTTACAAGTTGCAGAAAATAGCGTACATTTCCCGGAATATCCAGTGGCAAATAAGAAACAATATCGGCTCCGGCATAATTCTTACGCACTTCGTAACCTGATGGTGAAAAGAATGTCAGCAGAATTTTGGTTTCGTGGTTTTCTTTTTTCAATTGCTCCATAACCGGACGACCTTGTTCAAACTCGCCCAGTGAAGCTGCATGAAACCATACATATTCAGCGTTCAAATCTGCTTTTTCTTTCAACAAAGCGAGCGCATTTCCCTGACCGATACGCAGTTTTTTTGCTTTCTCATTGAAAAATGAAGCAATAAAAATCGTAAATCCGTAACAATAAATTCCTATGTTATATACTAAATTCATGAAACAACCGCTAACCCCTAAAGTGGAATTAAATTACCTTGTTTTTTCTATGACATCAACTTTTTAAACCTGCTCAAGCCCCTTTAGGGGTCGGGGGTCGAAAAAGAAAAGGCATTTCAAATGGTTTTGAAACGCCTTTTTAAGGTTTGAAAGCCAGAATTACTTTCTGATACCCAATTCTTTGATGATGGCACGGTAACGTGAAATTTCGGTATCTTTCAAATAATTGAGAAGACGACGACGTTTTCCTACCAGAATCACAAGGGCGCGTTCTGTACTATAATCTTTTTTATTTGACTTCAAATGTTCTGTCAAATGGTTAATACGGTACGAAAACAATGCTATCTGACCTTCTGATGAGCCAGTATCAGTGTTAGACTTTCCGTGTTTCGCGAAGATTTCTTGCTTAATTTCAGCTGTTAAATACATAATAATTGTTTATAAATAAACGGTTTAAAATACAAACTTAGCCTTGCACACATCACAAAACTACATATTTGATTTTGAGTCTGCAAAGGTAAGTTTTTAATTTTGAATAACAAAAACATCAACTTACTTTTTTTTTAAATTTCAAATCCGCATATTCAGCACCACATTCATTGCTTCATCTGTCAACGCATTACCAGGAATCGCATGCTTTCCAAAACCATGTAAAACGATTCGAAGTTCAGTAAATTTGGTTTTGTAATTGCCCTCTTTGGCTGATAATTTTACTGAATTAGTACCAGGATCGTAGGTGATAGTTCGTTTGTAATAATTATTTTGTTCGTATTGATAGGTTTCACCATCATCCTCGTAATAAACATATTCCGAACCGGTTTTGCCTTTCCAAAGATGAAGATAAAGAACGCCATCGCCTTTTTCTTTGGTATTCTGAACGATACTTTGCATAGGAATTACCGAACCTTCTTTTACAAAAACCGGCAAATCGTCTAAAGGTGCATCTACATTGTATGAATTTCCGCCTTCGTATTGTAAATTATCATTGCTGAAACGATACCATACAGAATTTCCGGGCAAATAAACCGAACTGATTTTTTGAGTGGATGCAACAGGACAAATCAATAGGTTATCACCAAACAGATATTCTTTATCAAAAGCCGGATTATAAACGTTATTGTCAAAAGTGTATTCAATTGGTAGCATCCTGTTTATAGGCATTCCGTTTGAATGGGCTTGATAAAAAGCACTATATAAATGTGGTAAAAGCTGATAGCGTTGTTCAAGGATTTTACGAATTAAATTGGTGGTTGCATCATTGAAAAGCCAGGGCTCACGGTAATTGTAATCTATGGCGGTATGATTACGAAATAAAGGTGAAAAAACGCTGATGCTCATCCAACGCGTGAAAAGCTCAGCAGAAGGATTTCCGACAAAACCACCCACATCCATTCCAACATACGGAATTCCACTTAATCCCATGCTATTGAGTAATTTGAAACCCAATAACATGTGATCGTCCGAACTCACATTATCACCTGTCCACTGAGCGGAGTACTTCTGAATTCCTGAATAAGAAGCGCGCGTCAACACAAAAGGTCGTTGCCCGTTCATCAATTTTTTTGTTCCTTCGTAAGTGGAACGAGACATCAACAAACCGTAGACGTTTTTCACTGAAAAAAGCGTTTGTTTGTCTTTTCCTTCACCAAACTCAATCAAATTTGGGAATTCACGTCCCCAAGCAGCCGGTTCGTTCATGTCGTTCCAAAAACCCCGAATGCCGTTATCAACATGCGATTCTTTGAAACTGTTGCCCCACCATTTCCGTACCACTTCTTTGGTATAATCAGGGAAATGACAACGACCCGGCCAAACACTGCCGACGTACAAATCGCCGTTTGGATATTTCGCAAAATAATTATTTTTTACTCCTTCTTCGTATTCTTTATATCCTTTTTCAACTTTAATTCCGGGATCGACAATAGTTACCACATCGAACCCGATTTTTTTTAAATTTCCTACAAATCTTTTTGGATCAGGGAATTTATCACTCCAGGTAAAAATTTTGTAATGATTCATGTAATTAATATCGCAAACCATCACGTCAGCAGGTAATTTTTTATCGCGGAAAGTTTGGGCAATAGTCTGAATCTGTTTGGGATTATCATACCCCCAGCGTGATTGCTGAAACCCGAGGCTCCAAAGCGGAGGCATTGGCGCCCGACCGGTTAATTCTGTATAATCTTTGATAATCTGACCAACCGTTGAACCGCCAAAAAAGTAATAATTCATTTCGCCATCGTCAGCTCCAAAATGGAAAACATTTTCATCGGCTCCACCTCCAAAATTGAAATAAGAACGGTTTGTATTGTCGAAAAAAATGCCGTAACAAACCGCATCGTGAATTCCTACAAAGAAAGGAATGGTAGAATAAAGCGGATCGGCATTAAGGGCGTAGGCCGGAACATCGCTATTCCAGTTTTGATAATATTGTCCACGTCGGTTCATATTGCCTGTTTTTTCACCCAAGCCAATAAATTTTTCATCCGCATGTAATTTTTTATAGCAACTCACTTTGTCGCCATACCAACTGATTCCAAGTCCGGCATCATCAGTGCAAAGCTCTTCCCCTTTTGAATTGGAAATGCTGATTCGTAGTGGATTTTTCTGAACTTTCACAATCAACGAATCGGTTATAAGAACTAGTTGAGATCCTGAATTGATTTGAATTATCAGATTGCTTTTTGGGCTAAGATCATCAATGGCAAAAGATTCATCAGTTTTTGGTTTTTCTTTACACGCACGAATACGGATAGTCGTCGGATTGTTAGCCGTTACGGATAAAAATCCATTCGAAATAGTCAGATTAAAACCTCCTTTTATAGGATTTACCGCGGTAATTTTTCCAATTTGAGTGCTTAATCTATGATTTTGAGATGAAATGTGAGTTAAGAGTAGTAATGCGGTAACAAGTAAACCATATTTTTTCATACTATTATTTTTTAATGGCTAAAGAAAGTATTATCAACCCATTTTATGGGGAATTTTTCAAATACATATTTACATAGAACAGTAACTATAACTCCAATTACCGAGCCTACAAGCACATCGATTGCAAAGTGCTGCGATAAGTAAATTCGCGAAAAACCTACAAAAACAGCCAAAAGGAAATAAAGAAAATGAAGTGTTGGTTTTTTTGTAAAAAATGACAAGGCCAGAAATAATGCAAAAGCCGAAATAGTATGCCCCGAAGGAAAACTATGAAACGAGTGTAAATGTTCACCTGCAACCTGATGCAACTGAATTGTAGGAAATAATTGTTTAAAATACTGAACGGGTCGTGGTTCGTTCCAGAGATGTTTTATTGTAACCGAAAAAATTCCGCAAACCATCTGTGATATCAAAATAAAAATCGTTATTCTGTAATTGTAAAAAAGCAATAAAGCGGCTATAGCAAAAGGAATCCAATCGCCCACGAAAGTATAATAATGAAAAAAAGTATCTGCAACAGGTGAGTTGAAAGATGTCAACCACAAGTGCAAATCAGCTTTTGAATTAGTTAAAATCAATGCAGTTAAAAGCAGCACAAATATCAAATATGGAATATAAAAACCTTTGTATTGTTTCATTTTCAAATTATCAAATCACCACATTTTCACATCAACTAATTCCTCTTAGAATCTCTCTTTTCCCAGGAGGCCCAGCTAACCGTTCCACTTTAAATCCGGCAGATTGCATGGCACGTCGGACAGATCCTTTGGCACAATATGTTGTGAGAACAGCTCCAAAGTTACAACATTTATATAACTTTTCAAATTGATGCTCCGACCACATTTCGGCTTGTTTTTCCGGAGAAAAAGCATCAAAGTAAATCACATCGAATTTCTCGGTAAAATCAAATTCCGTAAAATCAGTTTCTATTTTTTTTAAATTGAAATGTGGACTAATCTCTACATTCTCATTCCAGAATGAAGTGTGTAACTTTTCAAAAAAGTGCTTGTATTCAGGTGAAACTAACTCGGAGTAATTTAATTGTAAGGCTTTTTCAACTTCCACCGGATATTTTTCCAACGTGGTATACTGAATTGTTTTTTCGGATTGCTCAGCTTCAATCAGCGTTAGAAAAGCATTCAAGCCTGTTCCGAAACCAATTTCCAACACCCTAATTTCGGATTTCGAACATTGTTTTAATCCCGCATCGATAAAAATATGCCGTGATTCCTGCACAGCACCGTGTGTTGAATGATAACTTTCGTCAATTTCCCGCACATACAGAGAATGAGAACCGTCTTCGGTCAAAATCATTTCAAAATTCATATTGCAAAAGTACTTAAAAGCATGAAACAAAACAACCACTCCTTAAATGAAGCGGTTGTATCATTTCATTACCACATTGGCATATTACCACATTAATAGTTTTGTTTTTCTACTTCAAAATAAGCTTGTGGATGAGCGCAGGTAGGGCATGCTTTTGGAGCTTCTTTTCCTACATGAATATGACCACATTCGCGGCATTGCCATGTGGTTTCTTCTTCGCGAACAAAGACGGTATTGGTTTCAACACGATCTTGTAGGCGACGATAGCGTTTTTCATGTTGTGCTTCCACGGCGGCAATTTTGCGCCAGGTAGCAGCGATGTTTGGAAATCCTTCTGCATCGGCAACTTCGGCAAAGTGTGGATACAAATCAGTCCATTCCTCATTTTCACCATCGGCAGCAGCTTTCAGGTTTTCGGCTGTGGTGGTAATTACTCCGGCAGGATATGAAGCTGTAATTTCAACCATTCCGCCTTCCAGATAACTGAAAAATTTCTTGGCG
>JBBRTR010000140.1:0-7184 GCA_038244215.1 Bacteroidales bacterium | reverse complement strand
CGAATAGCTTATCAAAACCATTTCTCAAATAGGCAGAGCGGAACACATATCTAATTTTTATTTTCCAAAACCGCAAGCGATAAATAGTTTCAAAAAATAAAAATAAGAAATGTGGCGAGTTGACTCTAATGCCCCGCAAAAGTCGTTCGGTAAAAATAGGTAAGTTTATCGTAAGTGGTTTTTCCCGAACCGCTTTTGACCAATAGGGGACAGAGGAATACAAAAAATGAAAACCCCACCCCCTTTTTATGAGGGGGATTTATCGCTTTTCATTCTTTGTAAACGTATTTGGCACTTCGTGCAATATAATGTGAATTACCGTTGTCTGTTTTAAACTTCGGCATAAAAGAAAACTAAAGAAAGAAAACCAAGAAAAAAAATCTAAGATGGTTTACGCTTCGCGTGAAGAAAGAGAAAGAGGTGTTTACGTTCCGTTTTATATGTCAATAGGTAGTTTAGCTCGTTTAAAGACCCTGCTACAGTTGAAAAACTGCATTAAATCAAAAAATCTTTTAAGACATACATAAGTCCATCATAAACCCTAGATAAAAGCTACATAAGTCCACCCGTGGTATAAATTTACATCGTTCCCCTATAGGCGCAAAAAAAGCGTCCCAAACGGAACGCTTCTCTCATGTTTCAACATTTTCCTGATTAGAAGGAAGTTTGAATTTTCAATGCATGACCTGCATTCAGCAAGTAGTAATTGTTTCCTGCTTTTTGGAGGAACTCGATACCAATCGAATTCAGCACGGTTACATCGTCATTGATTTCAACATCTCCCACAAGCGTACTGGTAAGAACCGTATCAGCTGCGATATCAGTTTTCAGATCCAAGTAAGCTGAATACTCAACGTTTGAGGTTTCATTCAATGCCGGATTAATTGGTTCATAGATTTTGGTATTTTCATTATACGCAAAATCTGATATTACAGATACCGCATTAATCAATCTGAAGTGAGTTGCACCGGCAGGAGCAACCACCGTTTTTGCGGGACTAAATGCCGCTACAGTCAAAGTGGAGCTTTTTCTTGTTACAGCACTTGTCAAAACAAATGGTGCCAGGAATGAACTGTCAAAACTGAAATTCTTGTTGAAATTCAAACCTTCCAGATACTTGCTTTGAGTGGATACCAAAATGGCACGATAACCACGGGCTTCCGTCTGATCTTCCAAATTGATTTTCTTCATAATCGCTGTAAGGCGACCGGTTAACTGGGCATCACTCATTTGCTTCATCAGCATGTTGAGTCCAACGCGAACTGACTTTCCTGCCCGAGCACAGGCAGCAAACTCATTCATGTTTTCACGTGTGCGGACAAAACCCGGATCATTTTTGATTTGATCACCGCTTGCGCCACCTTTTAATCCGGCAAAATTACCGGTCATACCTTTAATCTTGAAATGGCGAATTTCGCCGATAGTACCTTTGTACTTTACATGTCCTAATTGTCTAGCCATAATTGTAATTTTTAAAAGTGAATAATTAATTTTAGTTGCTGTAAAAATACGGAGCAATTACCTGTGCTATAAATGCATAAATAATGCTAATCGATGCTTTTTAATGCTATTCAACCAATTTGTTCTGTTTATTTGATTATCAAAGCAATTGTTTCTATCAATATGACAAATCCCGCAGCTTTTGTTTTTATTCCGGTCCAGAGATCTTTTTTCTTTTGTTGAGACTTGTAGGCCGTTATAATAGAATCTTTAGAAGCTATCAGATTTTGTTTGCTGTCGATTACTCCTGAAAGAATACTCACTTTATCTTCCAAAACTTTGACTTCAAAGCTGTACTTATCATTCTCAGAATCGAGGCTTTCAATAACGCTGTCTTTCTCTATTATTTCAAACTTCAGACCTTGAACGAGTTCTTCACATACATTCAGGCTCTTTTCTCTTTCAAACCGAGCCTGTAAAGTGTCGTTTGCAACGTGTTGTTTTCTTGCATCTGCTTTTTGAGTTACGGTGTTGGCTTTTTCAGTTGCCAGTTTTGAGTTGAGCACCTTTATAATGCTGTCTTTCTGATGAAGCAAGCCATAAGCTTTTACCGTGTTTAAGCTATCTGATTTGGATTTTTCTTTATTAGATTGATCAATGAGTGTTTGTTGGGGTTTTGATTGATTATTGCAGCTTATTTGAAATAAGGATAAGCAACAAATAATAGAAACAAGGATGACCAGAGAGTACTTGCTACAGAGTTTAATGGTGTCTTTCATGATGTTACTTTTTGTTTTAAATTTCAAAACTTGGTTTCTGTTGCCCTGGGCTTTAAAGCTTACATGAATCCAATCGGGTTGCAGGT
Organism: Bacteroidales bacterium; assembly: GCA_038244215.1. Classification (GTDB taxonomy): domain Bacteria; phylum Bacteroidota; class Bacteroidia; order Bacteroidales; family Paludibacteraceae; genus Paludibacter. Next base: position 4,879 of record JBBRTR010000140.1, on the reverse strand, counting down.
CGTTTCCTCTTTCCCAAATCAATTGGTCAAAGTCGAAATGATCCCTGATAAGATAAAAGAGCCTGGCATTGTCAACACAATCCAAATCGGCAGCCTCACCTTTGGTGTGTTGGCTGAGTGGTTTGGTAGCTCCGCCAATAGCCTTGTTTACGGCCAATGATCTGAATCCGGAATTTACCCGTATCGGAAAACCGTACATTTCTCGAACCGGATCCAGTAGCGATGTTACAAGTACCTTTAGCTTTTGAGTTGCTATAGTTCCCGGGGTGTTGTCTAATTTCTCATGGGTTACTGTCAATTCTTCCAATGAGAAGTGTTTTCCTAGTTGGCTCATGATTCTTTCTTTTTAAAAAATTGGAGGATAAAAGCACATACGCCACCGGCAATAGCGATATACTTCAGATAACTTGTCGGTATGGCATCTTTGAACTCGTCAGGGAGTGCGATGTAATACATGGGCAGTGCTGCCAGAGCACCGGAAAGAACTTGAAAGAAGCGGGCGAAAGCAGGAGTCTCAGCTTTCCACCAACTAGGCAGTTTAAAAAAGAGTTTTTTCATACAGTTGATTTTTCTTGTAAAAATACAAGTCAATCACCAGTTTTATAAATGTATAAACAATGCTAAACAATGCTTTTTGATGCTATAAAACAAACTTGCTCAAAAACCCGCAAGCATTTTTTTACTTCAGCTATTTGAGTTATGTTTTTGTTACACTGATTTTGTGTAATGTTGCTTTAGAAAAGAGGATAAAACAAAGAGGGTGGAGAATGTATTGTCGGCTTACTTTAGGGATCATAGGACGTGTTTCGTGTAATTATGATACATACCTTTCGGTAATTACAAAGAAAGGCTAATAGAGACGTTTTGATTTTTTAGTGAGAATATGCCCTATAATTCAATTGCAATGATATATCTTTGTATTGTTTTGTAAATAAGTACCTTATTTTGTGTAACGTTTGTGTAATGTGGGCAAATAAAAAAGGTCTATACTTTACGCATAAACCTTTTATTTACAATGGAATATATAAATAAATATAAAAATCAAACAAATCTCCCTTTAGGGGCTAGGGGTCGTCTTATTATGCTTTATCCAGAACATATAGAACAAAAAATAGCTTTTACCAGCATTCGCAAATTGTTGAAAGACAAATGTGTGAGTACGCTGGGTGAAGAAAAAGTAGATGAAATTCAATTTTCGTCGGATTATGCCGAAGTCATGAAATTGCTCAGTCAGACTGACGAAATGCTTCGTGTGTTGACTACTGACAGCGAATTACCGATTGGCGATTTTTATGATATTCGTCCGGCACTTTCAAGAATTCGAGTGGAAGGATTGTTTCTTGATGAACTTGAAGTTTTCGATCTTCGTCGGGCATTGGAAGCAGTGCGTCGGTTGGTCGCATTTCCTACTAAAAATGAAGAAACGCTTTATCCACATTTATTTGAGTTGGTAAAAGGTATTGATACTTTTCCGGCAATTATAAAGCGTATTGACGATATTTTAAATAAATTTGGAAAAGTAAAAGACAATGCTTCTGCCGAATTGGCACGTATTCGCAAAGATATTTTTCAGGTTCAAAGTGGCATTTCACGTACTTTGAATTCGATACTTCGACAAGCACAAGCCGATGGTTATGTTGAAAAAGATGTGGCACCTACCATGCGTGAAGGTCGCTTGGTAATTCCGGTTTCGCCTGCGTTTAAACGCAAAGTAAACGGAATTGTACACGACGAATCAGCAACAGGAAAAACTGTGTTTATTGAACCACAGCAGGTTGTTGAAGCCAATAATCGTGTTCGGGAACTCGAAGGCGAGGAGCGGAGGGAAGTAATGCGTATTTTAGTAGAGTTCAGTAATTTTGTGCGTCCGCATTCCGATGCTATTTTTGCTTCTCAATTTTTTCTGGGACAAATTGACTTTCTTCGGTCTAAAGCTCTTTTTGCTATTGAAATAAAAGCAATTAAACCCCGTGTTGATGATGTTTGTCAATTGGAATGGGCCAAAGCCGTTCATCCAATTTTGTTCCTGTCGCTTAAAAAACAAGGAAAGGAAATCGTTCCATTGGACATTGTTTTAAATGAAAAACAACGTATTCTGATCATTTCGGGGCCAAATGCCGGAGGAAAATCGGTTTGCTTGAAAACAGTGGTTTTGTTGCAATATATGTTACAATGCGGATTGCTTGTTCCACTTCACGATAGTAGTCGGGCAGGTATTTTTGATCGTTTGTTTATTGATATTGGTGATGAACAATCCATTGAAAATGATTTGTCTACCTATAGTTCGCATTTACTGAACATGAAGTATTTTATCAAAAATAGCAATGCAAGAACTTTGTTGTTGATAGATGAATTTGGAACTGGGACAGAACCTATGATTGGTGGTGCAATTGCAGAAGCTTCATTGGAACGATTTAATAAGAATCTGGCTTTCGGAGTTATTACCACGCACTATACCAATCTGAAACATTATGCCGAAGATGCTCCGGGAATTGTAAATGGAGCGATGCTTTATGATCGTCAGCATTTACAGCCATTATTTCAATTGAGTATCGGAAACCCCGGAAGTTCATTTGCCATAGAAATTGCACGGAAAATCGGTTTGCCCGAAGATTTAATTGCAGAGGCAGCCGAAAAAGTAGGAGCGGAGCATCTTGATTACGACAAACATTTGCAAGATATTGTGCGTGACAAACGCTATTGGGAAAACAAGCGTCAGCAAATTCGTCAGAAAGAAAAGAAATTAGAAGAAACGCTTGAAAAATATGAAGCTGAAATTGCTTCCATCGACCATCAGCGAAAAGAAATTACACAAAAAGCAAAGGCGGAGGCTCAGAATTTATTGAACGAAGCCAATGCAAAAATCGAAAATACCATTCGACAAATAAAAGAAGCAGGTGCGGAGAAGGAAAAGACGAAAACGGCAAGGAAAGAGTTGGAGGATTTTAAAAAAGAAATCGCTGCCCCCCAACCCCCTATAGGGGGGGTAGAGAGTAAAAATTCGAAGTTTGAACTCAAAAAGAAGAACGAAAAACTAAACCAAAAACTTTCAAATTCTCAAACTTCTCAAATTTTCAAATCAGGAGAAAACGTTCGTCTGAAAGGCCAAACAGCTACCGGTAAGATTATTGAAATTCAGGATAAAAATGCAATTGTTGCGTTTGGTCAAATGAAATCGACTGTCAAACTGTCAAAACTTGAGATTATCAGCAATAATCAAATCAAAAAAGAAAAACAAAAATACGAGGATCTGGGCAGCACAAGCACCGACGAAGTCCGTCAGCGAAAACTGACTTTCAAATCGGAAATTGATGTACGAGGTATGCGGGGTGACGAAGCCATTCAGGCCGTTATGTATTTTATTGATGACGCAGTGATGGTTGGTGTTGCTTCAGTAAATATATTGCATGGAACAGGAACCGGTGCTTTACGCCAAATGATTCGTCAATACCTCGGCACTGTTAATGGTGTCAGAGGCTTTAAAGATGAGCACGTTCAGTTTGGTGGTGCCGGAATTACTGTGGTTGAATTTGATTAAGAATTCTTTTTACACAATTTTTTGAGTAAAACCTTGGAATAACATCTTGCTAAAACAATTAGCTATCTTGCTATTTCAATTAGCAAGCTTGCCAAGACAATTAGCAAGCTAATTTTGATGCTCAATCATCGTTTCTGTAGAATTACAAACAATGCTTTGGGTTGAACCCATTCTGGGTTATTCTCATTTAATCACTTCGTGGTTAATTATTTCTTATCCAACTGTCCGAAAACCCTTTTCAATATATCGTTTACACGCGCAATAGGATCTTTCCGAATCGATTTTTCTTCGGCGGCTACCTTAATAAACAAAGCATCCAATGCTTTTTGTGTCACGTAATCTTCCAAACTGACATTTACTGTCTTTAATCCGGCAATCATTCCGATTGGCGTTTTGGCCACGGAATTATAACCTGTGCTTAGCGTATTCCATGTATCAGTTGTTGAAACATTTGCTACCAAAGGTTTCGCTAGTGATTCTTTTACCTTCGGTGCAAACGCTGCCTGAAGTTGTGAATATGTGTTTTGTCGAAGATATTCAGTGGCAGCATTGTCTTTACCAAAAAGAATTCCAAGGGCATCAGTAAAGCTCATGTTGGCAATTGCAGTTTTGAAAATAGGAGTGGCTTCTTTTACAGCATCTTCTGCTGAGCGATTAAGTGAAAGAACAGCTCTATCAACCAAAGCCTGACCGCCCGGAATCAGTTTGATATTATCGATAATCGGTTGAGCTTCTTTTGGCAAAAAAAGCTTCAGTGCAGCATCTTTGAAAAAACCATTTTCAACACCTAATAAATTAACTGAATTCTGAATTCCCACATTCAATGAACTTTTGAGCCCTGCTATATTTTCAGAATTACTAACCGGGAGATTGAAAGAAGAAGTATTGAGCTGAGAAGCAACTTTCATTAGGTCAGCACACGATGAGAGTAAAAAACAAGGCAGGAATAATAATATTATTTTTTTCATTTTGTTGAAATATTATGTATGATTTACAAGACACAAAAGTACAATATAATTTTGGAATTCAAATGTAGATACTTTTGGCTGATTAATCGAACAATTTCATTATTACAGTGTTAATCCTATTAGAAAAACAATCTGGAATAGTTCAATTATAAATAAAACAAAAATGAGTAAAATTGAAAAAATTTTTGCCCGCGAAATTCTTGACTCTCGCGGAAATCCTACTATAGAAGTAGATGTTTGGTTGGAATCCGGAATTATGGGTCGTGCCTCTGTGCCATCTGGTGCTTCAACAGGTGAAAATGAAGCCATTGAATTACGTGATGGAGATAAAAAACGCTTTTTAGGAAAAGGTGTTTTAAAAGCTGTTGCCAAT
>JBBRTR010000139.1:0-7231 GCA_038244215.1 Bacteroidales bacterium | reverse complement strand
TGGTGATCAGTGTGAATCCTGCGGAACATCGTTAAGTCCAACTGATCTGATAAATCCAAAATCAGCTATAAGCGGTTCTGCTCCGGTAATGCGTGAAACAAAACATTGGTATCTCCCACTCGACCAACATGAAGCTTGGTTGCGCAAATGGATTTTGGAAGACCACAAAGAATGGAAACCAAACGTGTACGGACAATGCAAAAGCTGGCTCGATATGGGCTTGCAGCCGCGTGCTGTGAGTCGTGATTTAGATTGGGGAATTCCCGTTCCTGTTGCAGGTGCCGAAGGAAAAGTGCTTTACGTTTGGTTTGATGCACCAATTGGTTATATTTCAAACACAAAAGAATTATTGCCCGACTCTTGGGAAAAATGGTGGAAAGATCCTGAAACCCGCTTGATTCATTTTATCGGAAAAGATAATATCGTTTTTCATTGCATTGTTTTTCCGGCCATGCTCAAAGCTGAAGGTTCGTATATTTTACCCGATAATGTTCCTGCAAATGAGTTTTTGAATTTGGAAGGCGATAAAATTTCAACATCTAGAAATTGGGCGGTTTGGTTGCATGAATATCTTGAAGATTTTCCGGGAAAACAGGATGTTTTGCGTTATGTATTGACTGCAAATGCACCCGAAACTAAAGATAACGACTTTACATGGAAAGACTTCCAACAACGAAATAACAGCGAGTTGGTTGCTATTTTTGGTAACTTTATCAACCGTGCGTTGGTTTTGACTCAGAAATATTACGATGGGAAAGTTCCGGCTTTAGGCGAATTGACCGATTACGATAAACAAACGCTCGAAGAATTTGTAAACGTAAAAGCAGATGTCGAAAAGCTTCTCAATAATTTCCGCTTCCGCGATGCGCAAAAAGAAGCCATGAATCTGGCTCGTATCGGAAACAAATATCTGGCCGACACCGAACCATGGAAAGTAGCAAAAACAGATATGGATCGCGTTTCGACCATTATGCATTTGAGCTTGCAAATTGCAGCAAATCTTGCCATTGCTTTCGAACCATTTTTACCCTTTACTTCAGCAAAACTCCGCAACATGTTGAATCTAAAAACTTTCAATTGGAATGATCTTGGGAAAATAGATTTGTTGAAAGCAGGAGATGAACTCGGAACTCCAGAACTTTTGTTTGATAAAATTGAAGATGAAATTATCGAAGCGCAAGTTCAAAAATTGTTGGACACGAAAATTGCCAACGAAACAGCCGCCTACAAGGCTGCTCCTGTAAAAGAGAACGTAGCTTTCGACGACTTTATGAAAATGGATATTCGGGTAGCAACTGTTTTAGATTGTCAGAAAGTACCAAAAGCAGATAAATTACTTCAGTTCCGCCTTGCCGATGGTTTGGAAGAACGCACCATTCTTTCGGGAATTGCTGCTTATTATCCAAATCCCGAAGAACTGATCGGAACTCAGGTTTGCTTTATTGCCAACTTTGAACCTAAAAAGCTACGCGGCGTGATGAGTGAAGGCATGATTCTTTCGGCAGAAGATGCTGATGGAAAACTTGTATTGATACGTCCTAGTTCGAAAGTAACAAATGGCGTGGAAGTGAAATAATCTAAACCCTAAAGGGGAATTTAAGAGCATCAATCAGATTATTCTGATTGATGCTCTTTTGTTTTAAATTATTTTGTAAGTTTGCACGAATAAAAATCCAATTTCAATCACATCTTATTTTAATAAAAATGGCAAAATCAATAAAAACTATTTCATCGCGTCTTCTTTCGCTTGATGTATTACGCGGTATCACCATTGCTGGAATGATTATGGTGAACAATCCGGGAAGTTGGGGTTCAGTTTACCCACCACTCGATCATTCTCCATGGAACGGACTTACACCAACCGATTTGGTTTTCCCATTCTTTATGTTTATAATGGGCTTTTCCATATTCTTGTCCTACAAAAAATTTGATTTTAAATTCTCCGGAAAAACATTTACCAAATTAGTACGTCGTTCGGTTTTATTGTTTCTGATTGGCTTGGGTGTGGGTTGGATGAGTTTGTCATTCAGACAATTCAACATGATGCGTGGCGAAGAAATCGGTTTTTTTGACCGTTTATGGCAAGCTGTTTCCAATCTTGAACATTTGAGAATTTTGGGAGTGCTACAACGCTTGGCATTGGTTTCATTCTTTGGTTCATTCATCGTTTTATCAGTAAAACCCAAACGAATACCTTGGATTATTGGTTTTATTCTGATTTTCTACTGGATATTGATGGCTGCTACCGGAAGTTACAATCAGGATGAAAACAGTTTGGTGTTTATAATTGATAAAGCTATTTTCGGTTTGACTCACATGTACACCGATCATTTGCCCAATGGAACTTCGGTGGTTTTCGATCCGGAAGGATTGTTGAGTACACTTCCATGTATTGCTCATGTTTTGCTTGGTTTTTGGGCTGGAAAACTAATTTCTGAAACAAAAGATAACGGAGAAAAGATTCAAAAACTCTTCATTTTCGGAACTGCTATTCTTTTCATCGGCTTTTTGATGGATTATGGTTTTCCAATCAATAAAAAAATATGGAGTTCAAGTTTTGTGCTTGTAACTTGTGGATTGGCTTCGCTCCTGCTTGGCCTGCTAACCTGGATTATTGACATTAAACATAAAAAAAGCTGGAGTGTTTTCTTTGAATCTTTTGGTGTCAACCCAATGTTTATATATGTTTTCGGTGCGGTATTGAGTATTCTTATGGGTTATCTTGGTTTTATGTACAACGGAGAATGGATTTCCATAAAAAGCTTCATTTATGCCCAATGGTTAATGCCTGTTTTTGGCAATTATCCGGGTTCATTAATATTTGCTCTGCTTTTTATAACCGTTTGCTGGTTTGTCGGAAATATACTGTACAAGAAGAAAATATATATTAAATTGTAAATGAGCGACCCCTAAATCCCCTGAAGGGGACTTAAAGAGGGAAAAATTGATTTATAAGTTCAAACAATGAACATTGAAGAACTTCGCGATTATTGTCTGAGTCTGAAAGGAACTACAGAAAGTTTTCCTTTCGATGAATTTACGTTAGTTTTGAAAGTACAGGGAAAAATGTTTGCATTGATTCCGTTGGATAATACTGAAACCCAGATTGCATTGAAATGTGATCCTGAACGAGCTATCCAACTTCGGGAAGAGTATTTAGCCATAGTACCTGCCTGGCATTTCAATAAAAAACACTGGAATTCGGTTCTGATTGATCCATCAATATCAAGAGATTTTTTATGTGAATTGATTCAGCACTCTTACGATTTGGTGGTGACAAGTTTGCCTAAAAAATTACGGGAATTTTGAAAATATATAAACATTTTTCAAAAGATTCATTAGTATCAAAAGAATTCAGTTGACAGTTTTTTGTTAACGAATATGAATTTAATTTGAGAAAAACGTAAAAAAAATACCTGAAAAAAAGTGATATTTTTCAGGCATTTTTTGTCATTCAATTTTTTTAAAACAAGGTCAGTTGTCCGTCACCTCCGACAGCATCATCCGGTAAAGTAGAATCATTTTCGGCGGTTTTTATTGGTTTTTTCTTTTTTTCTTTCAATGGTTTTTCTTTCGGAGTAGCTGGCTCAACAACTTTTTGGTCTTCTGGTTTTATTTCTTCTTTTACTTCTTTTGAAACCTTGATTTTCTTTGCTTTTTGAATTTCAGGATACTCATCTTCGTTCTGAATTTCTTCAGTATCAGGGTCTACTTCGCTTATTCCTGAGCCTTCTTTAAATTCTTCTACTTTTTCCACATCTTCGTCTGAGTCTGATTCTTCGCCTTCATGATTCTCTGGATCTTTCACTTTTTCTTTAAATCGAACAGGTTCCAACTCGTTAATAGTTTCCACTTCAAAAGTCGTAAGTCGCTTTCCTTTGGCTTTGTAACTTTTCACACCTATAAATTCATCAGCATCAATCACTAAAGTTTCTCGATAAGCATCGTTTCCACCCATTACCACTTCAAAACGGGGAAAATCCACGTCGGTCATCAGCATTAAGCGTGATTCAGAATTGTCACCTAAAAAGTTTTGCAATTTTTGGCTCGGTTCAAACTGAAATCGTTTCAGATAATAAAATTTTTGTTCCGCATCCCAAAGTGCTACCGACCAGACTTTATTCGAATCGAATTTTTCAATTGTCAGAATATCTTTATCAAAGTGATTATTCAGGTCAAAACTGGAAGTATAATATTCACCTTTCGCAGAAACAACAAGAATCAAATCTTCGCTCAGAAATTCACCCAAATGTTCACCGCGGTTATCGTAATTTAGACGTAAAACATCTCTGTCGAACCAAACCTGACGACCGCCTAGCGTTGAACCGCCTTTTTGCTTCAATGTTATTTTCTGAATATCGTTTTTCGTCAGAATATTTCCCATCGACTGACGACCTTTGATGGCAATATCGCAGAAATCTTTTTCGAAATTTAACTTGAAAAGACGAGGTTTCGGCTTTAAGGTGACGCGTATTACTTCTGCTTCGCCATTCGGATTCATAGTGAAATAAATCACTTTTGAACCGGTTGTTCCCTGCGTGATATCGTATTCCTTGTCGCGTGTAATTCCATTTACAGCAAAGCGTTTGATGTAATAAGGGCCGGTTTTGCCATCGCGATAAACGCAATTATAAACTGTTCGTTTGTCGTTTTTCTTGAAAACATCCAAATGCAGAATATTCTTTCCAATAAATATTTTATCTGCTACTTTTACAATTTTGTATTTTCCGTCTTTGAAGAAAATTATAATATCATCGATATCAGAACAATTGCAAACAAATTCGTCTTTTCGTAAAGCAGTCCCGATAAAACCTTCTTCATAATTTACATATAATTTCTCATTCGCTTCAACTACTTTGGCTGCCACGATAGTTTCAAAGTTGCGAATTTCAGTCCTACGTGGAAAATCCTTACCGTATTTGTTTTTCAAATTTTCGTACCACGCAATCGTATAATCCACCAAATGTGCCAAATGATAGTCAATTTCATCAATTTTCTTTTGAATTGAAATCAGCATGTCGTTTGCCTTGTCCGAATCGAACTTGGTAATACGCATCATTTTAATTTCAAGCAGTTTCATAAAATCTTCGCGAATAATTTCGCGGATAAAATCTTTTTTGAACGGTTCTAATCGAGTATCAATATGAGCAATAACTTCGTCCTGCGACGTACTATCTTCAAAACCTTTATCTTTATAAATTCGATTTTCGATAAATATTTTTTCGAGTGAAGTGAAGAACAATTGTTCCTGCAATTCAGCTTTTTGAATTTCAAGTTCAGCTTTTAGCAAATCCATCGTATGTTCACAACTGACACGCAACATTTCGGAAATGCCCATAAAGCGTGGTTTATTGTCGTGAATCACACAACAATTAGGCGAAATGCTCAACTCACAATCGGTAAATGCATACAGTGCGTCAATGGTTTTATCGGACGATGAGCCGGGTAGTAAATGCACCAAAATTTCAACGTTTGCGGAAGTATTATCGTCCACCTTGCGAATTTTGATTTTGCCCTTATCGCTGGCTCTGATAATGGATTCAATTAGTTTGGATGTATTTGATCCAAAGGGAATTTCGCTGATAACAAGTGTTTTATTATCTAGTTTGCCGATTTTAGCGCGGATTTTTACCGCACCGCCACGTTCGCCATCATTGTAACGGGCAACATCGATAGAACCACCGGTTTGAAAATCAGGGAAAAGCACAAATCCTTCGCCACGCAAATGGGCAATACAGGCATCAGCCAATTCATTGAAATTGTGAGGTAGAATTTTGGAATTTAAACCAACTGCAATACCTTCGACACCTTGTGCCAACAACAATGGAAATTTTACCGGAAGTGCAACCGGTTCTTTGTTACGACCATCGTAAGACGAACGCCATTCGGTAGTTTTTGGATTGAAAACGGTTTCGAGTGCAAATTTTGAAAGTCGCGCCTCGATATAACGAGGGGCAGCTGCACCGTCGCCGGTAAGAATATTTCCCCAATTTCCCTGGCAGTCAATGAGTAAATCTTTTTGTCCGAGTTGTACAAGTGCATCGCCGATCGACGCATCGCCGTGTGGGTGAAACTGCATCGTGTGACCAACAATATTCGCCACTTTATTGTAACGACCGTCGTCCAAACGCTTCATGGAATGTAAAATACGACGTTGAACAGGTTTCAAACCATCGTAAATATCAGGCACAGCACGCTCCAGAATAACATACGAAGCATAATCCAGAAACCAGTTATGGTACATGCCTGAAAGGTGATGTTTCACCGCATCGTCGGTGATTTTTGGAACTTTGTAGGTAGAATGCACAGCAGATTCGGTATCGTTCACGATTTCTTGGGCTGCGCCAGTGGTTTCATTCTCGTCGTTTTCCGTGTCAATTATTTCGTCTGTGCTCATATATCAGGGTGCTATTTTTATTATCAATCGACAAAAATACAAAAAAAATAGTAACTTTGCATTTCTTTTTCAGAGATAATATGAGCTTAAAACTATTCTATTGAATTAATTTTGGAGACTACCATTTATAGTCATTTTTATGATTAAAAAGTCTGAAATACTCACTCTCGAAATAGAAAATCGAATTTTTACAATTCGAGGAGTTCAGGTAATGATAGATACTGATTTGGCTGAAATGTATGGAGTAGAAACAAAAGTATTAAATCAGGCAGTAAAAAGAAATTTGGATAGATTTCCCATAAATTTCAGGTTTCAACTCACTGATTATGAAAAAACTGAACTGGTCACAAATTGTGACCGGTTTGAAAAGCTAAAATACTCATCAAGTTTTCCGTATGCCTTCACAGAACAGGGTGTAGCTATGCTTTCAGCAGTATTGAAAAGTGAAACGGCTGTTAAAGTAAGCATTCAAATCATCAATACTTTCGTTGAAATGCGTAAAGTACTTACATATAATGCTGGTCTTTTTCAACGAATAGACAAAATTGAGCTTAAACAACTCGATGCGGATCGGAAATTTGAACAAATTTTCAAAGCTTTGGAAAGTAAAAGTTCTATCCCGGAAAAAGGTTTGTTTTATAATGGACAAATATTTGATGCTTATACTTTCGTTTCAGATTTGATACGAAAAGCTCAATGCTCTATAACCTTACATCCGCAATTGACCATTAAAAAGACTGTCAAAACCCATCGTATATATTTAGTAATAAATAACATACGAGGATGTTGACAGTTGAAAAAAATCACCTAACTTAGTGCCTGAAAGAAAAAAGA
>JBBRTR010000138.1:0-7259 GCA_038244215.1 Bacteroidales bacterium | reverse complement strand
TAATGGGTACTTCGTTAATCAATCGATGGATTGTTTTTACCATCGATGTGTTGTTGTGTATAATGGCTTATGGCTTTGCCGCTTACATCCAGATGAGGAATGCCAATATGGATATTACCGATTTCGAATTGCTACAGGCAGGAGGCATATTTATTTTGAGTACTATTTTCGCATTTTATTTTTTAAAATCGTATCAGGGGCTTATACGGCATTCCAATCTTGTTGAAATGTGGCGTATTTTTGTTTCTCTTGCTTTTTCGTCAAGTATTTTGTATGTATATATCCTATTGCTTAACTATAGGTTTGATTACCGTTATTTCTTTGTCCAGAATGTGTTTTTGATCAGTTTGGTGATGTTGCTTTTCATGCGATATTGTATTGTATTTCTGTATAGTTACACAATAAATTACACGACAGAAGTACGTAACAAATCATTGATTTATGAAATAGATACGCATAGTATAGCGTTGGCGCAATGGCTTAATAAAAGTGCTTCCAATCAATATCTGGTACAAGGCTTTGTAAGTCGCAATAAAAATGCAAAAAAGACCCGTATTCAGGGCTTAGTTGTTCATTCTCTGAATGGCGATAACCTGAACTGGTTCTTACGAAAGAATAATGTGAATACCATTATTTTCCCTGATTATGCGAGTGTACGGAAGGAACAAGCTTTTATCGCGGCTTGTATAGAAATGGGCATAACCATTCTGGTTTCACCACCTTTCGAAGGATTGGATTCCAATAATAAACTCCGTTTTCAGATGAAACCCATTCAATTTGAAGACTTATTGGGAAGGGAAGAGATAACGATTGATATGGACAGGATAGAAAAACAGACCAGCAATAAGATTGTTCTTATCACTGGTGCTGCCGGCTCTATTGGTAGTGAATTAGTACGTCAATTAGCGCAATTTAATCCGAAATTAGTATTGTTGTATGATGTCGCTGAGACTCCTCTTCATAATTTACGATTGGAACTGGAACAGAGCTATCCGAACCTGAAATTTATACCTATCATCGGGGATGTTCGCAGCGAGAACAGGTTGGATTTTGTCTTTCGAAAATATCAACCTCAAATAGTCTATCATGCAGCTGCTTATAAACACGTTCCCCTCATGGAGGAAAATCCTTGTGAAGCAATTCTGGTAAATGTGTTGGGGGCTATGAATCTCAGTAACTTTGCCGTGCGTTATAATGTGGATAGCTTTGTTATGATTTCCACCGATAAAGCGGTTAACCCCACGAATGTGATGGGTGCTTCCAAGAGAATTGCCGAAATTTACATTCAATCCTTGGCCAAAGAAAGTGCAATGAATGGGAGCAAGGTGAACTTTGTTACCACCCGCTTTGGAAATGTTCTGGGTTCAAACGGTTCGGTGATTCCTCATTTTAAAGAACAGATTGAAAAAGGGGGTCCGGTAACAGTGACTCATCCGGATATTATTCGCTATTTTATGACTATTCCTGAAGCGTGCCGACTTGTATTGGAAGCTGCTTCATTTGGACATAGCGGTGAAATTTATGTATTTGACATGGGAAGCCCGGTCAAAATTGTTGATTTGGCAAAACGCATGATAGAACTGGCCGGATTTGTTCCGAATAAAGATATTAATATTGAGTTTATCGGATTGCGCCCCGGGGAGAAATTGTACGAAGAATTATTGAATGATAAGGAAACGACAATACCCACAGAGCATGAGAAGATTACAATTGCCGAGGTACGTCAATATGAATTCGAGATGGTTTTAAAGGCCGTGCAGGACATGATTGATTTATCCAAAAACGTGGAGATTAAAAAGACGGTACTATCCATGAAAAAATTAGTTCCTGAGTTTAAAAGTAAAAATTCACCGTTCTGTGATTTTGATGAACAACTGGAGGAAGTTAAAGAGCTTGTTTTATAAACAGTTGGCAGTAGGTAGTAGGGAGTAGGTAGTAGGGAGTAGGCAGAAACAAAAGAACAAAGAACAAAGAACCAAGAGTCAAGAGTCAAGAGCAAGAACCAAGAGTCAAGAGTCAAGAGTCAAGATCAAAGATTAAAGATTAAAGAATAAAGATTAAAGAATAATTAAAGTTCTTACCGGTCAACGATTTATACTAAATATTTGCAGAGTAAGTCTTTAAGTCCCTTATCGGGGGATTTAGTGGGCTACCAACTATTGACTAGTCAATGCTTATCAACTACCCACTACCCACTACCCACTACCTACTACCTACTACCTACTACTGACCCCCTTCCTAACAAACCTTTAAATTATATACTCTGAACTAATTTCCTTGTCAACTCGTTTTGTAATTTGTACCTTTGCAAGTTCTAAAAAAAGACAGTTTTGACAATAGATTCCAATATAAAATCCCCCGACACCACAGAGCAGGTAGAAGTGATCGGCGCACGCGTTCACAATCTCAAAAATATAGATGTTTCAATTCCACGCAACGCTTTGACGGTGATTACCGGACTGAGTGGCAGCGGTAAATCGTCCTTGGCTTTCGATACCATTTTCGCTGAAGGTCAGCGCCGGTATATCGAAACCTTTTCGGCGTATGCCCGTAGTTTTCTGGGTAATTTGGAGCGTCCCGATGTGGATAAAATTACCGGTTTAAGTCCGGTAATTTCAATCGAACAGAAAACTACCAATAAAAATCCCCGCTCAACCGTGGGTACAACCACCGAAATTTACGATTTTCTCCGTCTGCTTTATGCACGTGCCGGAATCGCCTATTCGTACGTTACCGGAGAGAAAATGGTGAAATATTCCGAAGATCAGATTGTGGATTTGATTCTAAAGGATTTCGAAGGTAAGAAGACTTTTCTTTTAGCTCCCCTGGTTCGGGGTCGAAAAGGTCATTACAAAGAATTATTCGAACAAATCCGCAAAAAAGGATACCTGAACGTCCGCATTGATGGCGAAATACGTGAAGCAACACATGGTCTGAAATTGGATCGCTATAAAATTCATGATATTGAAGTGGTGATTGATAAATTGCTGGTGTCCGAAAAAGACCGCCAACGTTTGAAACAATCGATTCAAAAAGCCATGCAGCAAGGCAATGGTATCATAATGATTCTGGAGAAAGACGCTGAGAAGATTCGTTATTTCAGTAAAATGCTGATGTGTCCCACCAGTGGAATTTCGTATGATGAACCGGCTCCTCATAATTTTTCTTTCAATTCGCCGCATGGAGCTTGTCCGCATTGCAAAGGATTGGGTTTTGTCAATCAAATTGATATGGCAAAGATTATCCCGGATAAAAAACTGAGTATTTACAATGGAGCAATTTCGCCTCTTGGGAAGCATAAAAGTAGCACTATCTTTTGGCAGATTGAAGCCATTCTGGAGAAATACGATTGCACGCTGAAAACAGCTGTTCAAGATATTCCGGAGGATGCTATGGACGAAATAATGAACGGAACGGAAGAACGTTTGAACATTAAAAATCAATCCATTGGCACCAATTACTTTCTGACCTACGAAGGCATCCTGAAATACATTGAAATGCAGGCTGAGAACGGAGCTTCGGCAACCGAACAGAAATGGGCGAATCAGTATTCCAAATCCATAGTTTGTCCGGAATGTGACGGTGCGAAATTACGGAAAGAATCATTGTATTTTCGGATTCATGATAAAAATATTGCTCAACTTTCGGCTATGGATATTACCGAATTGTCCCTATGGCTCGAAACTGTAGAACAGTTTTTATCGGAAAAACAAAAATCCATCGCCGTTGAAATATTGAAAGAAATCCGAACACGTTTGCAGTTTTTGTTGGATGTTGGGCTGAATTATCTTTCCTTGAGTCGCAGTTCACAGTCACTTTCGGGTGGTGAAAGTCAGCGAATACGGCTTGCCACACAAATTGGTTCACAACTGGTAAACGTACTTTACATCCTGGATGAGCCGAGTATCGGATTGCACCAACGGGATAATCACCGCTTAATTAATTCGTTGAAACAACTGCGTGACAGCGGAAATTCGGTTATCGTTGTTGAACATGACAAGGAGATGATGATGGCTGCTGATTATGTGGTCGATTTGGGTCCTCATGCCGGACTTCATGGGGGTGAGGTAGTTTTTTCTGGAACTCCACAGCAAATGTTGAGTGCCGATACGCTTACATCAGCCTATCTGAATGGGAAAAAGCGTATTGAAGTTCCAAAAAAGCTTCGTCAGGGAAATGGTCATTCCATTACGATTAAAGGAGCGAGCGGCAATAATCTGAAGAATGTGACGGTTTCCTTTCCGCTTGGAAAAATGATTTGTGTCACCGGAGTTTCAGGTAGCGGTAAATCAACATTGATTAATGAAACGCTTCAACCGATTCTGAGCCAGAGTTTTTATCATTCGCTTCGGGATCCATTGCCCTACAAAAGCATTGAAGGACTTGAATTTATCGATAAAGTAGTGCAAGTGGATCAGTCGCCTATTGGTCGAACGCCACGTTCTAATCCGGCAACTTATACAGGCGTTTTTTCGGATATTCGAAATGTTTTTGTCACTTTGCCCGAAGCAAAAATCAGAGGGTATAAACCCGGACGTTTTTCGTTCAATACGGCCGGTGGTCGCTGCGAAGTGTGTGGTGGAAACGGTTACAAAACCATTGAAATGAATTTTTTGCCCGATGTCTATGTTCCCTGTGAAAGTTGCGGTGGCAAACGATATAACAAAGAAACACTCGAAGTCCGATTTAAAGGAAAATCGATTGCCGATGTGCTTGCCATGACGATCGATCAGGCGGTGGAGTTTTTCGAAAATCAACCATCCATTTTGCATAGAATCAAAACATTGCAGGATGTCGGTTTGGGTTATATCAAACTCGGACAATCGAGTACAACACTTTCGGGTGGTGAAAGTCAGCGTGTGAAACTAGCCACAGAGCTTTCTAAACGAGATACAGGAAAAACACTTTATATTCTGGACGAACCGACTACAGGCTTACATTTCGAAGACATTCGCGTATTGTTAGGAGTTTTGAACAAGCTCGCCGATAAAGGCAATACGGTGATTATTATTGAACACAACATGGATGTAATCAAAACAGCTGATTATATTATCGACATTGGTCCCGAAGGTGGGGCAGCAGGTGGTAAAATTATTTGCACCGGAACTCCTCAGGAGATTGCGAATCACCCGACCAGCGAAACCGGGAAATTTCTGAAATTGGAATTATAAACAAGTTCAGTGTTTAGTGTTTAGTGTTCAGTGTTCAGTGTTTAGTGTTTAGTGTTTAGTGTTTAGTGTTTAGTGTTCAGTGTTTAGTGGTTGGTGTTTAGTGTTCATTGTTTGGTGTTCAGTGTTTGGTGTTCAGTGTTTAGTGTTCAGTGTTTGGTGTTTATTCTGCTGAAAAAATATCTAATAACCCCGATAGGGGTTAAATATGAATAACCCCGTACGAAGTGTGGGGATGAAACATCAGACAGAACATGAACCCTGAAAGGGTTCAATATACCTAACTTGTTTTTATTGAATCCGTTGGCTGACGGATTCAATCCATTTCTTGATTCTCATCCACCAGTATCACTGGCGATTATTCATATTAAGTAGTGGACAGAATATAATGTCGTATTTATAAAAAAGAATAGAACGCGGATTTTACGGATTAAGCGGATATAAACGGATTTTATATGAACGGATTTTATATGAACGGATTTTAAAACAGATTTAAGTCATGCAAGCATGACTGATAATTACTAAGTCCTTGAAAATCATTCCGAGAAGTCGGAATTAAAATCCGTTTTAAAATCCGCTATATCAGCGTTTATCCGCGTTCCATTCTTGTTTTTTTTAATAGAATTATACGACATTATTTGTTTCCTATTACTTAAGTCCTTCAATTTATCCCGATTCATTTATCGGGAGGACTTTTGGAAGCATTATAAAATACTTCATGCATGGATTTTGAAGGTTATGCATAAAAACCTTGCACTTAAACGAAATAAAGTGATCTCAGTACATGACAAAAATACATAGAATCAAATTAAGATACTTATATTAAATGCTTTAGATATGGGGCGTCGCCCCAAACCCCACTTGCTTTTTTGTCTTGAAACAAAATAGTAAGCAAAAAAATTCAATAGACCTCACCCGTCCTTCGGACACCCTCTCCCAGTGGAGAGGGGAAGCGGTAAAAAAGAGTTTATGCCCGCTTCACTCGAAAAACTGACGCTCGAAAGGCTGAAATCGTCCAAACTCACTCCAACGAAATACGTCGGAGCTCAAACAAGGACGATTTTTAACCGCCTTTCTCTCTTGTTTTTCGGCTCACCGGACAAGGTCAGTCCGAAGAATAGGAGTTATGTCGCTAAAATTCAGATAAATGTACTGTATTTTTTAATTTTTGTCATGTACGAAATAAAGTGATATTAAACAATTTAAAATCAATAGCTTGTTAGTTTTTCAGCAAACCCTAAGTATTATTCGCTTATTCCGTTAAATCCGTGTTCTATTCTTCTTGAAACATGTGACATTCTATTTTTACAAGTACTTAATTCATGTTTGTTTCTTGATATTCTGAAAATATTTTTTGAATTAGCCAAAAAATTCTTTAATAATGACGACCTTGTAAATCTATTTATATAAATTTGCAAGGTTTATTTATTTTACGAAACCTTTCATTTAAAATCCGATACCATGACCATCCGTCAACTTTCCGTTTTTCTTGAAAACAAAACGGGCCATTTGAACAAAATCCTTTCTGTTCTGGCAAAAAACAATATCAATATTGTTGCTCTTACTGTCGCCGATTCGAGTGATTACGGCATTTTACGTGCTATTGTTTCCGATCCCGAAAAAGCAATGACTGCTTTGCGTGACGAACATTGTACCGTGCGTGTTCATGATATTCTTTCTCTCGAAATGGATGCCGCTCCCGGTTCCATGTCGCATATCCTCGACTTATTTACTGCTGCCGATATTTGCATCGAATATGTCTATTCTTTTAGTTTTGGAAGTAAATCTATTTTGATGGTTCGTACCGATAACAGCGAAAAAGCAATGGAAATTGTAAAAGCGAATAAACTGAAATCCATTAACGAAGAGGACATTAAATAACCCCTAGCCCCCAAAGGGGAAAAGAAACATTACTGTTGATTAATATAATATTTGGAAAACACACCAAAAAGCCTCCTTTAGGGGGTTGGGGGTTAAATAACATGAAATAACATGATATGGAACAAAGAAATAGAATGTATGAGCCGCTCGGAAATGCGAACTATCCAAAGCGAGCGACTAAAAGAACTGGTAAATAGGGTGTACAATAAT
>JBBRTR010000137.1:0-7286 GCA_038244215.1 Bacteroidales bacterium | reverse complement strand
GACTATTTTTCATTTTCTGCTTTAAAACATGTTTTTGGTGTTAATTAGAGTCAAAAAAAAGCTGTTTCATCATGAAACAGCTTTAAAAGATTAGAAAGACTAAATTCTTATACGGTTTTAAACAGGATTTTAGTATTTATAGTTTTATAGATATTGCCGCTAAGAAATTTATTCCTGCTTGCGGGAAAAATCTCATATCATTATAACGAGTTGAAGGACTCTGACTATTCTGGAAATAGTAAGAATCCCAAATGTAGGCATTACTACTATATAATTCGTTGAATAAATTGTTTAGCATAACTGTGAATCCGATTCCACGAATTCCTTTTACTGGTAAATTATAACTCAATCTCAGGTTATTTACAAAATAAGCTTTTATTGAACGGTCGTCGCTTCCTGTATTATCAATGTATTGTTTGCCAACATACAATGTTTGCAAGCCTGCTTCAAAATTTCCTTTCGTAAAGGTAAACATGCTGTTTCCTAATAATTCAGGTGAGAATGCAATCGGTGTATATCCAATGTAATTTTGCTGCTGTCCAACCCAATTCCAATCTTGGTCATTATCATAAATATTTACATATTCCTTATAACCGATAATTCGGTTATGACTCAAGGTTACCGACGCATCCAAACGAAACCAATCGACCGGCTTTACACTTCCTATAAGTTCAATTCCAGAACGGAAGCTAAGCGGAATATTTTCTGTCAGCATTTCGCCGATATCGTTTATTTTTCCGGTCAGAATTAATTGATTCCGATAAAACATCAGATATGCGTTTGCACCGAGAGAAACCATTTCGTTATGAAATTTATATCCGGCTTCTGCATCATATAAAGTTTCGAAAGTAGGTGACGTTGTTGGTGAACCATCCGTATAATTCGTCCGTGTTGGTTCACGGTTGGCAACAGCTAATGAAGCAAAAATATCGTTTTTGTCGTTTGGACGGTAGAATGCGCCGATTTTCGGATTAAAAAAATTAAATTGTTTATTAACATCCAATATTTGCATACCATTAATCGCAGAATCCCATTCGTCGTTTGTACCATTCAATTTATAATTTACAGACCTGTATTGTAAATCGAGATATACATTTAATTTCGTAGATAGCTGATAATTGCCTTTCAGGTAAATATTGGCATCGAGTTTGTTTACTTTACTTCGGTAATATTCGGTAATTGGCAAAATATCACCAATATAATTTTTTACCCAAATTACATCACCCCAATGATTTCCCCAATAATTATTTGCAGCTCCACCCAATTGAAAATTTAGCTTTTCTTTCTGATAATTCAACGAATAAATCAGTCCGGCAAAATTATTTCCCATCTTTTTCTGACGCACCAGGTCGCTGTTTTCAATTGTAGTACCATTTAAAATATACGAATTTATTGAATAAATTTGAAGCGATTGATCTTGTTTGTATTCTTCATAATAACCATTACCGGAGGTGTAATGTAGGCCGGCATTCAAACTTATTTCGGGCGAAAATACATGAACTCCAACTAATTGATAATTCGTTTGTGTATAATTGTCAGTTTGATTCTGATAATATAACGGATTTCCATTTACATCATTTCCCATAAACCCACAGGGATTATAGGTACGGTGAGTAGCCAACGAATCCAAAGGAACTCCATCCCAGGCGTGATAGGTTTTTTCAGTTCCTCCAAAAGTCAGAAATTTGATTGACGTTTTTTCATCGTAATATCCTGCTTGCACGAAATAAGATTTCATGTCCACCGAACCACGATCAATATATCCATCTGATTTTACGGACGATAAACGTGAATCGATAGCCCAATGATTATTTATTAAACCCGAACTTGCTTTCACAGTTGCTTTTTGAGTGTTGAAAGAACCCAATGTCATGTTTAATTCTCCTGAAGCTTTTTGAGTATAATTGTCCGTTTGAAGGTTGATGTTAGCACCAAAAGCACCTGCACCGTTGGTCGATGTTCCAACACCACGTTGCACCTGAATACTTTCTACCGAGGATGTAAAATCAGGCAAATCAACCCAATACGTTCCTTGTTCATCGGCATCATTGTATGGAATTCCGTTGATAGTCACGTTGATACGCGAAGCATCTGTTCCTCGAATCCTGAAACCTGTGTAACCGATTCCAGTTCCTGCATCTGATGACGCAACAAACGAAGGTGTCATAGCCAATAAATAGGGTATATCTTGTCCCATATTTGCCTTCGAAAGCGTTACTTTATCAATGTCGGTATGAGCCATTGGTGATTTGTCCGAAGCACGGAGCGAATTAATCGTGATTTCATTTATTAATACAGAAGAAGGTTTTAGCTTCAAATTCAGTTCGCGGTCTACAGCGGTTTGAACGATACTGGTTTCATAACCGATGTAGGAAACTTGTAATTTGTAATGCAGATTGGTGAGTCCATCAAAAAGAAAAATACCATTTTTGTCAGTCGTTTTTCCTTCCGAAGTGTTTTGTAAAAGAACGGTTGCACCAACCAAAGTATTTCCTTTTTCGTCAGTTACTTTTCCTTCGATAGTGTGCTGAGCGAAAGAAATGACAGAAAACAGCATAAAAGCTGCAATAAAAAATTGTCTCATAACAAATTGATTAATTAGTTAATAAATCTTGTTTTGAGAGCCTAATAAAAAATACGGATGAATTTGTCTTATTCCCTTCGCGGAATTGCCCGTGCAGGTTCAAAGGGTATGATCTCAGCCCGAAATATTAAGGCACCCCATTTTGTTTTATGTAGAGACGCGGCATGCCACGTCTGTACAAGATGTTTTTAAAAAGAAAGAAAAACAGCTCTGGAAGCGAGCCGAATTCCTTTCGGGTACAAAAGTAATGAAAAAAATTAGAAAAAAGCCACCTAACCCCCTGAAGGGGGAATTTTGTAAGCATTTGTTTTGTAATAGTCTTTATTTCAGAGAATAAGTCTTTAAATTCCCTCTTCAGGGGGTTAGGGGGCTGATTTATCCTGCCCAACCTTCTCTGTCTAAATTTCTATAATTTATAGCTTCGGCAATATGATTGGAAAGAATCGGTTCTGAATCTTCTAAATCGGCAATGGTTCGGGCAACTTTGATAATTCGGTCGTAAGCACGGGCTGAAAGGTTTAAACGTTGCATGGCATTTTTCAAAAGCTCAGAGCTGGCTTTATCAATCTGAGCGAAAGTACGCATTTGTTTCGACGACATTTGAGCATTGCAATATACTCCATCAATATCTTTAAACCGAAGTTCCTGAATTTGACGGGCTTTCATAACCCGTTCACGTACTATTTCGCTACTTTCTGAATCTTTCATCTCGGAGAGTTTTTCGAACGGAACCGGCACAATCTCAATATGAATATCAATGCGGTCAAGTAGTGGTCCGGAAATTCTGCTCAGGTATTTCTGCACCACGCCCGGCCCGCAAACACAATCACGGTCGGGATGATTGTAATATCCACAGGGACAAGGATTCATCGAAGCAACCAGCATAAAACTAGCGGGATATTCGATTGAAAATTTGGCTCGTGAAATGCATATTTTACGGTCTTCGAGTGGTTGGCGCATTACTTCCAGAACAGTGCGTTTAAATTCTGGAAGTTCATCAAGAAAAAGTACTCCGTTGTGGGCTAGAGAGATTTCTCCGGGCTGCGGAAAAGTCCCACCGCCGACTAAAGCGACATCGGAAATTGTATGATGTGGACTTCGGAACGGTCGTTGTGAAATAAGCGAAGTATTGCTATCTATATTTCCGACAACTGAATGAATTTTAGTCGTTTCGAGTGCTTCCTGTAAAGTTAGAGGAGGCAAAATAGTTGGAATTCGTTTGGCTAACATGGATTTCCCGGCTCCTGGAGGGCCAACCATAATAATATTATGTCCACCGCTCGCTGCCACTTCCAAAGCACGTTTCACATTTTCCTGTCCTTTTACGTCCGAAAAGTTGATTTCGAGTTGATTCAAATTGCTGAAAAATTCTTCACGAGTATTGACAACAGTAGGTTCAATTTTAGAATTTCCACGAAAAAAGTCAATCACTTCGGTGATACTTTCCACACCGTAAACGTCCAGATTGTTCACTACGGCTGCTTCACGTGCATTTTGTTTGGGCAATATAAAACCTTTAAAACCTTCTTCGCGTGCTTTGATAGCAATGGGCAAAACGCCTCTAATCGGTTGCAAACTACCATCGAGCGATAATTCGCCCATGATTACATATTTATGCAAATCGTCTGAAACCAATTTTTCATCAGCTGCCATAATGCCGATTGCCAGAGCCAAATCATAAGCCGAACCTTCTTTCCGAATATCCGCCGGAGCCATATTGACCACAATTTGTTTGTGTGGAAATTTATTGCCGGTATAATTCAAAGCCGATGCGATTCGCTCATGACTTTCCTTAACGGCAATATCAGGTAATCCCACGTGCAAAAAACGGATTCCCTGACTAACGTTAACTTCAATTGTTACAATTGTGGCGTTAATTCCTTGTACTGCAGCACCAAAGGTTTTTACTAACATAAGCGTTTAGTTAATTGGTTGATTAGTTCATTGGATAATTAGTTCCTTATTTTTTGAGAAAAGTTTTTTATAAATAGACTTTTGCAGTAACCATTAAACCGCGCGGAATATTGAGTGACATGGCATAACGGCTTTCCGAGTTATCCGGCTGGAATGTGTATTCAGTCAGTTCTGTCCCCCAATCATAAATATTATAAAACATTAGTTGAATATCATATCCGTGATTAAATACTTTTCCAGTGTAAGTTGCCCTAAGATCAATATTAAAGAAAGCATCTTTACGGCTACCGAAATTCTGTGTAAATGGATTGATTCCTTTTGTACGTAGCGCCCAAATGGCTATCTGATTGTTTCCAGTTCCATCATTTACAACTTGAGTTTTGAAGTTTGTAAAAGGCTGACCATCTTTAAATTTACCCGAAAACGCAAAATTCAGATTTTTATTCAGTTTATATGACAACAGAATTCGTGTAACATAGGCTCTGTCCTGATCGAGACGTCCAAGAATTTTGTAGGCAATATTTGGATTTGCCGAGGTTTCGGAATAAACGCCCAAGTTGTTATGCAAGGGTCCGTTCCCTAAAGTTGAAATACCGCTTTGCATGTAAGAGCACCAGGAGAATGAAAATAAAAATTTAGCATTGCTATACTGATATTTCAGGGTGTTTGACACATAGAATGGCGAATTGGTGACAAAATTGGTGAAGGTATTAGTTTTCATATATTCTGCCGGATAATAATCCACCACGTAGTTTATTGTACTTCCACCTTTGTAAAAGAAAATCTGTTGGTAACCAACTGTCTGGTAATCGCCGTAATCAGTGACTGCTTTATCAAAACGAGTAGTCCGGTTATTGGAATATTTAATGTAGGTATTAAGTACCGAAAATTCGCTGTGTTTGCCAAAACGAAAATACAGCGGCAAATCAAGCACGAAATAAGAAGGTTGTTTCAGGTTGACAGCGGCTGTATGGTACTTTCCTCCGGTTGAAGTGAAGTAATCGGATTTTTCTCCTGTCTGAAATTTTCCATCATTATTTAGATCTTTCCAATAATAAATGTCTCCGTTCAAATAATCATTCGAAAAATACCGAATATCGTCCGAATTGAGCGACACACGGTTACGGCTAAAGTTCAATTCCATCGAAAACCAGTTGGCCGGATGTAAATAAAAACCCAGTTGTCCCTGCCAGTTGGCATAAACCATAGATTTAGAAGAAATAAGCATTCCATCGAATGTAAGATTAACATTGGCTTTAAAGTCCAGACTTTTAGATAGTTTCTTTTCTGTTTTCAGTCCAAGCGTATTTTCCAATAATCCTGCTGTAAATGGTTTTGCCGTCCAATCATAAACATAAAGCGACTGATAGGGCAGGTTCACATTTTCGGTATAAACAGCATTTTGAAATGAATTTTGCGTTGGATGAAAATTCATAATGGAATTATAACTGTCGAACGTAAGTTGCAAACTTGAAGTCAGATTTCGTGAATAATTCAGTGCGTGCGACAATTCGGTGTTCATTGCATCCGGATACCAGGGTTCAAAAGCCTCGCCATCCTGATCAATTACATTTCGTGTGAAATTCAGATTATTGTGCTGAATATTATTGGTTGCGAGGGTTAATCCCGAAGTATATTTGCTTTTAAGTGTTTCCTTCGAACCGTAAAAGGACAGACTATAAGCATCATTTTTGGCTGTTTCATCCTTTCCATAATAGAATTCGCTGTACATATTTCCGCGTTGGGCGAAATTAAAAATGTAATTTGTTTTGTCGAACAATTTGCCAATGGTGAACGGTAATTGTCCGGAAAGCTGTATTTTGGAGTAATCTTCAGGAAAATAATCATTGATTCCAGCAAAATTGAAACCTACCAACATTCTTGTCCCGAAATCGGCTGTAAGTTGTTGTGTATATTGTTTTCCAGCCACGGGCATAGAATAATTAAGTGACACTGTTCCAGCTCCTTTTGTTTTTGCACGGTAATTAATCGGTTGATACATTCGTTGCGAAGCGGTTTTATGAAATAAGTTGACCAAATCTTCAACAAAAGGTGAGATACCACCAAGTCCACCAATATTATATCTCAATCCCAATGAATTTGGTATAAAGTTATTGGTGCTGAATCTTAAAGTGGAATGATAATAATCGATATCTAGTGAATGAATGAAAAGTTCGGGCTGATAAAAATTTGATCCCGGGAGAAAACGGTTGTCAATTCGGAAACCATCCAGATAGTATTTATTCCACTTATACGAACTTCCTGAAATGGAAAAAATAAGTTGATCGGGAGTGTTGAAACTTCCGGTTGTTTCCGACTGGTAGGTAACAAATTCATTCAAATTATCCAGATAATTCACCAAATCATTGTGCTGAAAACGCTCCCTGAAAAAGTCTGATGTTTTATTTTCAGTTCCATAATTCGGAAATGAATCTTTTTGCATCGTCTCGGATTGAGCAAAAATGGCAAAAGGACAAAGAAAAACGAAAAAAACAAAAACGGATAATCTCATTGTAATAAACTATTTGATAGGATTCATTGATTTGTATTTTGCTTTGCAAATATACTAAGTTTTAATTTAAATATTGAAATAAGCAATGAATAATCACAATTCAGGTTAAAGTAAAGTTTTTGGTATCTTTTAAGAGGATTCGATTTTAAATTCATATTGTTTATAAATATTGGCGATAAAATTGAAAAAGCAGAAGAAAGCTATCCGTTTTTTTATACTTTAGGCGTTAAAAATTGAAAAGAATGAACTTTCATTTTTCAATATTAAAGCTATGTT
>JBBRTR010000136.1:0-7288 GCA_038244215.1 Bacteroidales bacterium | reverse complement strand
TTGCAATTTCCCATGTACATAATCTGAATATACTTTGGTGAATTCTGCGCCAAAGAATACAATCATTGATGAATAAGTTGTCCACAATAAAATAAGTATAATTGAACCCGCTGCACCATATCCCGAACCTGGATCGGCTTTTCTAATTAATAAAGCGAGTTTGTCCACTCTTCCAAATCATCACCTGAAAAGTGGTAGATATTCAATATTATGTTTGTGTCAATAAATATGTTTACCATTGTTTCTATGATATTGTTGTTTTTTCACACTTGCCCTTACCATCGATACCCCCTTCATAAAAACACGTTAAGCATGCTATTTTCAGATAGCTTACCTTAGTTTTGTATACGGTTATTTCCTTTGCAAATATACACTTTTTTTATCAAAAAACTTTTCCAATCTGTTTGTTAACGGATTGGAAAAGATTTGGTAGGATTACGCTTTCACTTTTTAGCCGATTGCAGGGGCGGGTTTGCTTCTGCGTACATGAATCACGTTGGCTGCCGCTTTGTGCTTCAGGTAAAACTCGGGTGCTTTGCGTTGAAATTGCAAGGAAAGCGGCTCCAATTTGTACTTTTTGATGGTGGCTGCCTGTGCAAACAGTGAGGCTAATTTAGGACAAGACAAAAGTTAACGTCCGGTATTGCAAAGACGACATGGAGGATTGTAAAGTTGACATGGAGGATTGTATGAAGAGTAAATTTGTTTATTTTATTGTCCTCTTAGGATAGATTTTTAAAAAAACAGGGGACAATCGAGTTCCTAGTCGCTTGATGTCTATTCAAGTGACAGCGAAATTACTTGATCTCTATTCAACTGACTGGGAAATTGGGATTTTTTCAAGCGACTGGAAGTCGCTTGTCCCTAACTTTATTTGAACTTTTATCTAAATAAAATATTATAATAGAAACAATCCTAAATTTTAATGTATTCAATTGTGTCTATTGTGGTTTACCTTTTATTTTGCTTGAGTAGGAATATTAACAGCACACACATAAAAATGATTGACATTCCTGTTTATAAAGAAATATAATGTAAATTTGTAGCCAATAGAATAATCACTAAACAAATGAATCGCACTGAGAAACAAATTATAGCACAAGAAAATGATAAATACTGTCCTGTGTCTTGCTTGACTCTTGGTTCTAAAAAAATAAACAAATGAAGAAACTATCTTTTTATTCGCTTTTCTTAATTCTGTTAGCTGTAACATTTACTTCTTGTCAACCCAATGATCCTTCGTTCGACCAAACACTTCTGGTTGGCAAATGGAAATCTGGAACAGAATTCTGGCGCTATGATTCCGACGGAATGGGTGTAACCTGGGACACTTCTGATAATGTTACCGAAGCCGAAGGTCAAAAATTCAAATGGACCTTGAATAATGCCGATTTAATTCAATTGCATTATGTTGAGGTTACTGGACAGTACAGTTTAAATAAATCATATATTGTCAGTGTATTGTCAGCAACTACACTTTCGTACAAAGACGACTTTGATAAATCTTTTACTTTTACAAAAGTAACTCCATAAAGACCCTAAATCTATCGTCTGTCAATAGCCGGATACATTCTCATTGAGGAGAAAGATAAAGCAAAATATTATTTGAGGGTTTAACTAAAATAAGTGCATTAAATGAATGATAAAAAATCATTCTTATGCTGCGTTTTCTTCTCGTTTACTTGTTTACTAAAAAAACTTGTTTACTATTTACATCATTCATAGACTATGAAAAAAGTATTGAAAATTACCTTAATTACGCTGGCAACATTTCTGGTCGTTATTATTATCGCGGTTTCGATTTTATTATGGATTGTTTTCACACCTTCCCGGCTTACTCCGATTGTTCAGAAACAAGTAACTCAAAGGTTGACTTGTCAGTCGAAAATAGGCGATGTTGAGCTGACTTTTTTCAGTACTTTTCCTCAGTTTAGTTTGAAAATGGCTGGTTTAACCCTGATTAATCCGATAGAAGGAGCTCCTTCTGATACTTTGCTTCAGGCTGCGAATGTGACTGCTGCTATCGATATGCGTGCTTTGTGGAAAAACGACGAGATTATTATGGAGGGAATCGAGTTGGATCAAATTTCCGGTAATATCTTTGTAAATAAAGCTGGAGTTGCCAATTACAATGTTTATAAATCAAATACTACCGACACCAGTTCATTTAAAAATCCTTTCAAACGAATAGATATTCATAAAATTATTATTAAAAATTCCAACATTTCCTATATTAATCAGGTATCGGATATGTCGGCAAAATTGGCAAATCTGAATGGCGAATTGGATTTTGATATGGCTGACAACAAAGTCAATGCCCTCCTGAATGCTTCGGCCAAGGAAGTTTCGTATCGAAGAGACAGCGTAGTTTATGTAAAGAATATTGCAATAGAGCTCAATATGCCATTCGGTTATGATGTAAATACCGGATTACTCACGCTCAAAAACACAAAACTAATCTACAATGATTTGGCTGCCGAACTATACGGCACGGTTCAAAACAGTCAGACCAACGACGACATGAAAATAGATCTTCAATTCCGCACCGATTCGTATGGAGTGAAACCGCTTTTGACACTCATTCCCGAAAAATACCAAAAGAAAATGAAAGATATGGAAATGACTGGAATGGTGATTTCCAAAGGTAGTGTGATCGGCGTGTACAATGATTCATTGATGCCCGTATTTAAGGTGAACGCGCAACTCGATAAAGGAACGTTTCAATATGTTTCTTTGCCATACAAACTGCGTGAAATGGTTGGAAATGCTGATGTTCTGGTGGATATGAATAACGAAAGAGCGTCTCTGATAATCATTAACGATCTGAAAACTAAAACCGGAGAATCGGCCATTCAAGGAAAAGGAATTGTGAAGTATATTCTGGCCGACGATATGTCTTTTGATATGGACATGAATATGCAACTGAACCTCCCCGAACTTGACCCGATGATGCCGGATGGTATGAACATAAAACTGGGTGGAAGAGCCAGTGGAAGTGGTAACCTGAAGTTTATGCTTTCGGATGCCATGAATCATGCTTACGATAAAATGAAGATTTCGGGAAATTTCGACGCCACAAACCTGAGCGTAAAATACGACAGTTTGACCATGGATGCTCCTGTTGCCAAACTCAACCTGAATATGCCGAACAATCTACAAAACAAGAATGCAAAGTTTATGCGTGTCGGATTGTGGGGAAACAAGCTCAATGTTCACAAAGGCAATTCTACGGCAGCGACTATTTATAACAGCAATATGCTAATGGAAACATCAAACATCATGCACACTGACAAGTTGAACGCGATAAACTGCGATTTCAGCTTTGATAGCATGTCGGCTTCGATGGACAATATGTTTACCAACATGGGAAATTCCAAAGGAAAACTCGAAACCTGGATGAACTTTCACGATTCAATTACAACACCCAAAGTGAATTGCGATTTTGATATACAATCTCTCACCGCTTCAATGGACAGCATGGGTTTAAAAGCAAGCTATCCAAAAGGCACGTTTGCCATGCAGGATAATCCAAATCATCCGGGACAAGCTGAATTTTCTGTGGATGTAACAAGCGGGTCAACTACCGCCAACATGGGTGCAAAAATGATTACTGCCAGCCATTTTTCAACTAAAACCAAAGTGGAACACAATGACAAGGAAAAAAATACGATGTTGAAATGGATTCCTACAGGTTCTGTGGCAATGACTGATGGAAAAGTAACTATTCCCGACGTGAAAGCTAATATTAAAATACCAACCATTCAATTTAATTATACATCCGACGAATACGAAATAAAAGATAGCCGGATGATTATCGACAATTCCGATTTTCAGCTTGCAGGAAAATTATGGAATGTTAGCAAATATCTTCACAATGAAGGTTTGCTGAAAGGCGATTTTAATTTCAACTCCAAAAAAACGGATGTGTACCGACTGATGGCTTTGACCAACAGCTTTGGCGAACAGGATACGATACCTGAAGGCGGAAAGATTACTCAAACAGAAAAAACATCCACCGGTCCGTATATGGTTCCCAAAGGAGTTGATGTTACTTTGCACACTAAAGTGGATTTAGCTTTGCTGGGCTTCGATTCTATTCGGGATGTTACGGGCGATTTGTATATAAAAGATGGTTTACTGGCTTTGCAGGATATGCAGTTTGTTTCTACAGCAGCTCGTATGCAGCTGACAGCCATGTATCGCACTCCACGAAAAAATCATTTGTTCGTAGGACTCGATTTTCACATGATGGATGTGGAAATAAGCGAATTGTTGAACATGATTCCGAATATCGATTCTATTATGCCCATGTTACGTTCCTTTGACGGAAAAGGGGAATTCCATATGGCCGTGGAAACCTATCTTGATTCGTTGTACAATCCTAAAAAATCAACTTTACGGGGCGTTGCGTCCATCAAAGGCGAAAATTTGGTATTGATGGATGGCCAAACATTCACCAAAATAGCCAAGCTCCTTCTATTTAATAAAAAGACCCGAAATAAAATAGATAGTATGTCGGTAGAATTTACCATTTTCAAAAACGAAATTGATGTGTATCCATTCCTGCTTGTAATGGATAAATACAAAGCTGTTGTTGGCGGGCGTCACAACACGGATTTAAGTTTCGATTACCACATTTCGGTTACTGACAGTCCACTGCCTTTCCACTTTGGAGTGCATGTAAACGGAACAATGGATCATCTGAAAATAGGACTCGAAAAAAGCAAATATGGTAATATGTATCGTCCTGTTGACCGAAAAGAAATTGATATCAAAAGGCTTGAAATCAGAAAAATGATACGGGATGCGTTGACGAAAGAAGTGAAGTAATGAGAGAATGGAGTGCAGAGTCAAGAATCAAAACAAAAGAATCAAGTCAAAAGACAGCATGTTGGACATCTAATAACTTTAAGATAACTAACAAAACTCTGAATTGCTATATTTGCAATATACCTCCGCTTTAAAACTGAAAGTTGAAATCTTTTTTGAAAGGTTTTTGCATTGTCTAAGCTAAAAGCGCACGAAAAGATTGCTATAATATAGCATCATGGTTATTTCAATAATGAAGGCAGAATATATCGGAGAATACAAAATTAAATTTTCATTCTCCGATGGGGTTGAGAGAATAATTGATTTTTCTGGTTTTTTGAATAGATTATGGTGATATAATCTGGAATGATTATGAAATGTGTTTCCCAATTTGGGATTTACATGAAGGAGCAATTTTAAAAAACAGGCTATCCACTACCGGATAGCCTGTTTTTTTGCGTTTACGAGTGTAGTTCATTTGTCAAATTTGTATTCTGGCAAAACCTTATTAAAATTAGATTGTTAGAATAATGTCAGCTACTAAATCAGAAATTTGTAAAAATTAAAAGAGAAATAATTATGGAATACGATGTTTTAATCATAGGAGCCGGACCTGCCGGATATGTTGCTGCAATCCGTGCCGGACAGGTGGGATTGAAAGTTGCGGTTGTCGAAAAGGAATATATTGGTGGTATGTGCATGAACTGGGGCTGCATTCGGATGAAATCGTTGCTGGAGAGTGCTAAGAACTATAATAAAGCCAAGAAATTAGCTGAGTTCGGGATTGATGGAATCGATTTGAAAAAGCTTTCGTTCAATTGGGAACAAGTCAAAGTGCGTTCGATAAAAATCACAGAGAAACTTACCTCAGGAATTAATTTCTTGTTGAAAAAGAACGGAGTAGAAATAATTACCGGAACTGCAAAAATCGGTTCAGACCATTCAGTATTTGTCGATGGCAAACAGATATTTGCCAAAAATATAATCATTGCTACCGGCTCTAAACCTAAAATGATGGATAAAATTCAGGGAAATGTACCTACGGTCGAGATTGAAAATTTATTCTCTTTAAAGGAAATCCCTGAACACATTGTTATTACAGGAAATCATATTTCTTCAGTAGAATTAGCTCAGTTTTTCAAATTGATTGACAAAAAAGTGACTATAGTTTCGAATAGTAGTTATTTTATGGATGGATTGGATGAATATCTGATTTCATATGTTACTAAAAAGCTAAAATCGGAAAATATAGATTTGATTTTGAACGCTTATCCAGAAAAGTATGAAAACGGAGAATTGATATGTAGTGGTAAGAAAGTTCGTTGCGATTTGTTGGTAAATTGTAACTCACGTAAGGCTGTTTTGCCGGAAAGTGAAGTGCCTTTACATCTTACCGAACGTGGTTTTATTAAAACGAATAGTCGATTTGAAACAGACATTGAAGGTGTTTATGCCATTGGTGACGTGTCAGGGAAGAGTTTTGTGGCACATTTGGCATCCGCTCAGGGAATTAATGTTATCAATACGATAAAGGGAATTAAAATGGATTACGGAACTCAAATTTTTCCGATAAATATGTACACTGTTCCTGAAATTTCACAGATAGGGTTGACTGAAGCAGAAGTAAAAAAGGAAGGATTGGAATATAAAATCAGTGAATTTCCACTTTCGGTTAATGCAAAAGCAATGATTGAAGGAAATACCGAAGGTTTTATCCGTTTGATTTCTGATAAAAAATTCGGACAGGTTTTAGGTGTTCAGATCGTTGCCGAACAAGCGACTGATATGATTAGCGAAGCATCAGCTTACATGTCGATGGATGGAACGATTTATGACGTGGTCCAAACCCTTCATGCTCATCCCACTATTTCGGAAATATTTATGGAAGCAGGATTTGATGCGATTGATAAAGCAAATCATAAATAGGACGTTCAATACAACTAATTGCTTCTAATTTTCAGTTAAGTTGATTTTATTAACGTTTTAAATGATTGTGGAGGAGTTTCAACCGTTTATTGGATTAATTTAAAGAATAATAGTACACAAATTTGTAAAACAAAAAAGCTAAATCACTGTTTAAATGTGATTTATATTTTTTATTAATTTTCCCTCAATATATGGCATTTTGAATCATCGGTTTGTTAAATCTGAAAATGATAGGCTATAAATCATCTGAACAGTTTTGGACTGATATATAAATACATTTGGTATAAAATTTTTGTACTGGAGGCATGCTTCACTACTTCAATTTGTTTGCTTTCAGTTTAGATTCTTATTTGCTGAGTCGAATTGGAATTATAATCAATTTTAGTTTTAAATACAGTTGGTTGACTGAGAACGGCTCACCCGTAAAAGTTGTGGATTAAAATAATGATTATTATTTTTGTGAATCAAAATTAATAATCACTACCATGAAAAACGATCCCCATTTATTAGCATTGGTGAGATATATTTTACCAGAAGAGATTTTTCTTTATTT
>JBBRTR010000135.1:0-7351 GCA_038244215.1 Bacteroidales bacterium | reverse complement strand
GATTTGCTATGATGTTGAATTCCCGGAACTTAGCAGATTGTTGGCCGATGAAGGAATGGATATTCTGTTTGTTCCATTTTTAACCGACACACAAAATGGTTATTCGAGAGTTCGGTATTGTGCTCAGGCACGAGCCATTGAAAACGAATGTTATGTTGCCATCGCTGGCAGCGTTGGCAATTTGCCTAAAGTTCACAATATGGACATTCAATATGCGCAATCAATGGTTTTCACGCCCTGCGATTTTGCTTTCCCTACCACCGGCATAAAATCCGAGGCAACACCAAACACTGAAATGATACTAATTTCGGATGTAGATCTGGATTTAATCCGTGAACTTCACAATTTTGGAACAGTAAAAAACCTAAAAGAAAGAAGACTTGACCTGTATGAATTAAAGAAACTTGATTCTTCAAAACGGAAATAGGCTAGCTGAAGAAGAACCAAGAATCAAGAACCAAGATGTTAGACAAAAGATAAAAGATAAAAGACAAAAGATAAAGATAAAAGATAAAAGATAAGAACAAAGAACAAAGAATCAAGAGCCAAGAACCAAGAACAAAGAGCAAAGAACCAAGAGCCGAGAGTCAATATTTTAGACAAAAGAAGAATGATAAAAGAAGGCAAAGAAACAGGTAATTGAAAATAATTTTTTTTTGAAATAAATAAAGATGTTTTTCTTTTATGGAATTTTCATATTGAGTTGATTATCTATTAAATTTAAAACATTTTATTCCTACTTTGACAGATTAATCTTTTGTGACAGAATTCAGATTAAATAATATAATTCAATAAGAATAGAACGCTGATAAACGCTGATATAGCGGATAAAAAACGGATCAAAATTTCGACTAGTCGAAATGATTTTCAATCTAAATTGTCTTATCAGTCATGCTTGCATGACTTCAATCAGATTATTATCCGTATCAATTATATCCGTTTTATCCGCTTAATCCGTTAAATCAGCGTTCTATTCTTAATATTTGACCTTTTGTGAATGTAGAATATTATTTCGTTTCAAACTTTATTACTCTGTCAAATTAGAATTATATTATACCAAAAAATTCAGCAATTTGAAAATTTAGGTATAACCCGAACATTTTTAAAGTTTTTATCAAAAAGACAAAATAACATGACCAAAAAACCAAAAACTGAAAAAGCACTTCCCGTTCAAAAAATAAATTTACACGCCAGAAACAAACATCGTGAACGGTATGATTTCGAATTGCTTATCGGCAGTTGTCCTGAATTGAAGAAGTATGTTAAGTTGAATGAATACGGAAATATTTCAATTGATTTTGCAAATCCGAAAGCTGTAAAATGGTTGAATAAAGCTATTTTATTTCATGACTATGCCCTTGGTTATTGGGATATTCCGACCGGATATTTATGTCCGCCCATCCCCGGAAGAGCTGATTATTTACATTATATTGCCGATTTATTAGGTTCTTCGAATAACGGAAAAATTCCTACCGGATATAAAATCAAATGCATGGATATCGGTGTTGGAGCAAGTTGTATTTATCCGGTTATTGGGAATAAAGAATACGGTTGGTCGTTTATCGGCTCTGAAACGGACAAAACAGCTCTGGAATCTGCCACAAAGATTATTAAAAATAATCATTTTCTAATTCGGAATATCGAACTCCGCTTTCAGGAAAATCCGAAAGATATTTTTCATGGAGTTATGGAACGTTCCGAACCTATTGATGTTACTATCTGTAATCCACCTTTTCATTCATCGTTAGAAGAATCGCAGGAAGGAACTTTGCGAAAATTAAGCAGTCTGAATCACAAAAAAATCACGACTCCAGTTCTGAATTTTGGTGGTCAGAGTAACGAATTATGGTGTGAAGGTGGCGAAGTCCGTTTTGTGCGCGACATGATTCGTCAAAGTAAGCAATTCTCAGCCAACTGTTTCTGGTTTTCAACTTTGATATCTAAACAATCCCATCTGATAGAAATAAATGAAGCATTAAAAACTGCCGGTGCAGTTGAAATAAAAGTTATTCCTATGGGACAAGGAACTAAAATAAGTCGGATTGTTGCCTGGACTTTTTTAAACAAGGCGCAACAACAAAAATGGATTGATACCAGATGGAACGTTCTTTAAAATAATATAACCGTTTAATTCTAGCAATTTTAATACAAGTATTTTAAAAAATTAAAAACAATGCAAGTAACTGTAACAAGAAAAAAATATATTTTTTCACCTGATCCATCAAGGGTGTTAGCCCGCTTTTTGCAAGTCAGCGATGAAAGATCAGCAGATATAATCAGGAAAGTACTGGCAATGCCGGAAAAGGATGTGACAACTGCAATGAACCAGGTTTTAAGAAGTTATTCCAAGCGTCACAGAAGCATTTCAAGTATATTCGATAAACATTTTAAAAAGCTTGCTCCAATATTTGACAAGATTGAAATAAATGAAAATGAATTGAGTTCATCTCAGAAAGCATTAATTGGTTCTTATTTCACTATGGAATATTCCATCGAATCAGCAGCATTTTTTAATCCCTCCATTATTGAAGATCCCGATCAATCTGAACTTCTAATCAATGAAAAAAGAGTTATTTTTAGTTTTCGTGCCACTGGCGAAGGTCATATTTCTTCCATTGTTTTCCGCTCGGGAATTCTTGATAAAAATAACAACCTAAAAGTTGAATCTGTTGGTAAAATGATTGCTGAAGCAGATGTAATAAAAAGGCATATCTACAATAAAAAAAGTTTTCAGTTGAAACTAGCTGAATTGCAGGAAAAAAGTGTTAGAATTATTCCTATTGATATTGATAAACCTATTGTGAAACAAGAACAGGCGAATGTAGTATCACCGGTTAAAATTGACAAACCAGAAATCAAAAAACGAAATAAAGGGGAAATTATCTCACCGGCATTCATCTTAGATAAACTTGATGATAAATTTACTTACGGTGAATTGATGCGAAACCTTGTCATTGCAAAAAAAGAATCAAAGTTAACGGAAGACCAGACATTAGTAATTAATCAAATGATGTGGCTTGCGTCATCGCATTACGAGATTAATTTTTCAATTGATTCAGCTATTTCCGAAAGGGTTATTTTCCCGATATCGGCAACAGAACAAAAAGGGATTGAAGATGCACGGTTTGTTAAATTCACAGACGATGATGGCGAAATTACGTATTACGCAACATACACAGCGTATGATGGTCTTGCTACAATGCCAAAATTGATAAGTACAAAGGATTTTTATGACTTCAAAATACTACCCATAAATGGTGAGATTGCTCAAAATAAAGGAATGGCACTTTTCCCACGAAAAATAAATGGTAAATATGCCATGTTATGCAGGATTGATGGAGTAAACAATTATATTGCCTATTCTGATAGAATCAATTTATGGCTTGAAGCTGTAAAGATTCAGGAACCTAAATATCCTTGGGAATTGGTGCAAATAGGCAATGCGGGGTCTCCAATTGAAACAGCTGATGGTTGGTTGGTCATAACTCACGCAGTTGGCTCAATGAGAGAATATACGCTGGGAGCTTCTTTATATGAACTGGATAATCCCGAAAAAGAAATCGGTAGATTAACTAATCCTTTAATGGTTCCAAATGAAGTTGAAAGAGAAGGTTATGTGCCGAATGTTATTTATTCGTGTGGCTCAATAGTTCATAATGATTCGCTGATAATCCCTTATGCCATGTCCGACTATGCATCTTCTTATGCAACAGTTAATCTTAAAGAACTTTTGAATGTGCTTAAAAATTCGGGCAATACTTCACAATAATTTGAGATTGATGTGATTTTAGATTATGCAATATTCAGCCAACGAAATAAAATATCTTCTCGAAAGCCGTTATAAACAATATAACAATTTCGATTTTATTGAAACCGATCCGATTCAGATTCCACACCGGTTTACCCGAAAAGAAGATATTGAAATTGCCGGGTTTATGACCGCTACTATTTCATGGGGTCAGCGGAAAAGCATTATCAATAATGCTACTAGGTTGATGAAAATGATGGATGATTCGCCTTATGATTTTATAACCGAAGGAAATCCGGATTCTGACTGGAGGCAAATAGATTCCTTTGTTCATCGCACGTTTAATGCTAACGATTGTTTGTACTTTCTGCATTCATTGAAAAATATTTATGCTTGTCACGGTGGCCTTGAGACAGTTTTTACTACAGGTTATCAATTGGAAAAAACCGCATTTGGAGCTTTAAACCATTTCCGCAAAATATTTCTTGAAGTACCTCACGATCAACATGTAACAAAACACATTTCGGACGTAACTGCCAATTCGAGCGCCAAACGTTTGAATATGTTTTTGCGTTGGATGGTTCGAACCGATGAAAATGAAGTTGATTTTGGCCTATGGAAAAATATCCCGGCAAAAGTTCTTATGTTGCCGCTTGATGTTCATACCGGTGATGTATCACGCGCTTTGGGTATTTTGCAACGAAAGCAAAACGACTGGAAAGCAGTGGAAGAAATTACAGCCGTTCTGAGGAGTTTCGATCCGATAGATCCTGTTAAATATGATTATGCTTTGTTCAATTATGGTGTTTATGAACTAAACAAATAATGTTTGTAAATTACATACCTGATTTCAAATATACTGCCACTGATTCAAAATCAACCACCGTTAAAGGATTCGATTTGTACTAAAATTAAATAACATAATTCTTAAGAACATCTTTATTGTATCAAAACTTTCAATTCTAAGCTAAGTTTATTTTTCAATTCGAAACCAGTCGAAATCGGCATATCCCGAATCGTTTAATGGAGCAGGTCGCTGACAGAAAATACCCACCTTTGCACCAATCCATTTTCCTTCCATGGCAGTAAATTCAGTTCCGATTGGAGTATATTTTTTTCCATCAATACTGTAACTAAATGTACAACTTGCTTTTGGTTGCATAATATTTTCTTTGTTCTTTGTTTTTGATTGTTTAACCTGAACACGCAGGTAAAGCTCAGACTTTTCCAAGGATATTGTTGAATTGATAATTTCACTTTTTCCTATCGCAGCATTTATGCAACAAGTTTGATTCAATGCCAGTCCTTTGTCAGTTTTCTCGATGGATAAAGTGGCGTAATCCTGACCCATAATAACTAATCCTGCTCTTTCTCCAACTTTATAGGGAGCAAAAGATAATTTTGTTGTAGCTCTAAAATCCGGAGCAGGGAATTTCTGCAACAAAAGTGCCGGTGCATCCCATAGATTTTTAGCGTTGCCAATCAGATTCCATGCAAAAAGTCGTAGATAGCCTTTATTACCAGCAGGATAATACCATAGAGGATTCTGATTAGCTTGCCATTGCCATTGAAAACCGAGAGTATTTCCATTGAATTCATCACTTTCTATTGGAGTTGTTATCGGATACACCTTCCCTACAATAGGCTTTTTATATGTATTTACAGGCGTTCCACATCCATCGCTGTCCTTATCCTCGCCAATTACCGGCCAATCTTTTACCCAATTCATAGGTTCTAACAAAACTGCCCTTCCATATGCATATAAGTCCTGAAAATGCATAAACCAATCCTCTTTTCCATCGGGAGTATCAATCCATGCTCCCTGATGAGGTCCATTGATGTCAGATTTCCCTTGTGACATCACCATTTTTTTGTCGTAAGGACCATAAATATTTTTCGATCGTAAAGTAAGTTGCCAGCCCGTCTTTACGCCACCGGCAGGAGCAAATATATAATAATACTCGTTTCGTTTATAAAATTTCGGACCTTCAACCGTATTGTCATCGGGATGACCGTCGAACACCAAACGATCATCCGTAATGGCTTTTGTTCCGTTTGGAGTCATTTCAAAAATAGCCAACACGCTTTTCATTCCAGCCCTACTTCCGGCAAAGCCATGAACCAGATAAGCCCGTCCATCTTCATCCCACAACGGACAAGGGTCAATGAGTCCTTTTCCTTCTTTTATCAAATACAGTGGCGACCAAATCCCATCAATTGTTTTGGATTTGGTCATATAAATACCAGCATCAGGATCACCATAATAAATGTAGAATTCATTGTTATGATAACGTATACTAGGTGCCCAAACACCATTTCCGTGTTGCATAGTGTTGAAGCGATCAAGCGATGTTAGGTTTTGAATAGCATAGGATATCAATGTCCAATTCACTAAATCTTTAGAATGAAGTATGGGTAATCCGGGTGTGTTTGCAAACGATGATGCCACCATATAATAGTCATTACCTACACGACAAACATCAGGATCGGAATAATCTGCATAAAGAACTGGATTTTTGTACTTTCCATTTCCTAAATCTGAAACCCACACTTGTGAAATATAAGGTTTTATATTTTCTTTCAA
Source organism: Bacteroidales bacterium (assembly GCA_038244215.1). Lineage (GTDB taxonomy): Bacteria > Bacteroidota > Bacteroidia > Bacteroidales > Paludibacteraceae > Paludibacter. The sequence continues at coordinate 1,019 of JBBRTR010000135.1, read as the reverse complement.
TTCATTAGTCAACGCTGTTATTTTCTTATTTTTTAAACCCTCAACAAAAAAGCCGGCTACAATTCTTGCTCCTTTTTCATTAAAATGAGTATTATCATCGAGTCCATTGGGATATAGTTTACTCACTCCGGGAGCCATTTTATGGAAAAAGTATTTGGATTTTTGTATGCCTTCTTTATTCAGCCAATCGGTTGTTTGCTGTTGCATATCGATGAGCGTAACTTTTTTTTCGTTGGCAATTTCGCGAGAAATAACAGGATAAACGCCGTGTGTATCCACTATTTTCCCATCTTTATCAAATTTTCGCCTTGCCACGGAAGTGCATATAATAGGTGTTGCACCCTTTGCACGAACTTCGTCCACAAAGCGAATCAAGTTTTTTCGGTAATCTTCAGGTGAAGTATATTTGTCGGGTCTGTCTTTTGCGCCATCGTTGTGTGCAAATTGTATCACAACAAAATCACCTTTTTGAACTTCGGCAATCAGTCTGCTCCATAAGCCTTCTTCAATAAAAAGCTTTGTGCTTCTGCCGTTTTGTGCAAAATTTCTGATACAAACCTTATCGCTAAAATATTCAGGTAACAATTGTCCCCAACCACGTTCTAAAAATTTTTCGGGTGTAATTTCACCTGTAATTGAATCAGTTGCATTCTTATAAAATAATTTGTTGGACATCGTACTGTCGCCCGCCATAAAAACATGTACAGGACGTGACGTAGCCGAAACAAATAAAATGCTAACAGCTATAATCAGTATAAATTTAATCTTCCTTTTCATATAAATCATTGTATATAATGCAACTAAAGTTGAACTTTATCTAATTCATTCATTCTTTCCATTTCAATTCTATACGTAAACTTATCCGCATTTACAGAATAAATTTGTTCATGCGGATAAGTTCGTTAACACTTAAATGTAGTTTGTTTGTTTTATTCGGATTCACTCTTGTCCAGTAAACATTTTTATTATTATTCAAAAGTTAGATTTCTCACTTCGTTCGAAATGACAATCAGTTACTT
>JBBRTR010000134.1:0-7561 GCA_038244215.1 Bacteroidales bacterium | reverse complement strand
GACTATTAGACATATTTAAGAAGGACAATAAACCTAACAACTCAACAACTGACAACGGAGTTTTAGGACCGACATTTCTTGACGGTTTGACTGAAAATATTCAATATCCAAAAGAACTTCATTTACACGAATGGCGGAGACAACTAAAAACAGCTTCGGGACAAACAAAATTTAAAATCAAGTTTTACGGACAGTTGCACGAAGAGTATAAAAATTTAATTGTTGGGACGGACTTTGCTCCTTCATTAGTTTTTGCGGTAGACGCTACAACTGGACAAGAAATTTTATTGTTTGACGGTTGCAAACACGGTTATAATGCTTTGTTCTGTGACACATTTAATGACGAACAAATCAATAACAGACCTGCAACAAATTTTTATAAAGACCAGGACGACAAAGACACTTTTGAAATTGTAATTTCGACTTATAACGGTGTTGACTACATAGACGAGTTTGCAGACCAAGTTGATGAAAACGGTTTGATAGAACTTGTAGACGGAACTAAAATTGAATTTGAAAAAGTAAAGCGAAACGGTTACGACACATTACAAATTTGGGCGACAAATGACAGCGGAAAAACTATTGACTTTGTATCAGAAGAACTTGCTTGACAAAAGAAAAACTGGGCATAACAGCACCTACAATAAATTGGCGGTTCAGTGCTCCGCAGACGCATTTGTGGTTAATCAAACATTGGTTCTCCGCATCAGCATTTGTGGTAAAAATCGCCAACTTCTTGTAGCTGCAAACCGTTATCAGAAACCAATTGGCGACACAGCGACTTCAAACGGACGAGCAAGAAATGGACTGCACAGCAGGTCGGACAAGCCGTTTTGGCTATCCCTTCTGTAAAAATAAGAGAGAAGCAACCCCAGCCCACAAGCAAACCCTTCTGTTGCTTCACTCTTATTTTTCCCCTTCCGCTCAAAAAATATTTCGTTTATATTTGAAAACTCAACTCAAAACATTATTACATTTACACTTTCTTTTAAATAAAATTAAAACTTAAATTATAAACATCATGCAAAAGAACATTATTAATTTTAGCAAAATCATTTTTGCAATTGCGACATTGTTAATTGCAAAATCATCACTGGCACAAACAATTTCCTTACAACTCACTTCAAGCGACCATAATGGTTATGGAGTAAGTTGCTTTGCAGGACGTGACGGATCAATTGATTTAACCGTTACAGGAGGAACACCGCCTTACACTTTTCAATGGAGTAACGACCAGCAAACAGAAGATATTATTGATCTTCCTGCTCAATACTACAGGGTTCATGTGGTAGATACAAATGGAATTGAAGCTGATGGAGAGATAACATTAACAGAACCTGAACCATTGAAAATGGAAGTTTCAATTTATGAATATCCAAATCATTTTAACATAAGTTTATTCAGTGCATGTAATGGGATTGCAACATTAACTTTATACGGTGGTGTAGCTCCATTAAACTATTTATGGAGTGATGGAAGTACAAATCAAAACCGTACAACTCTTTGCGCAAGGAATTACGGGGTACTTGCAATAGATGCTAACGGATGCAAAGTTGCATCAGAAAAAATTTATCTCACTGAGCCAGCCGAAAGCCGCTGGACACAAACAGGTAACGCAAATACGGATGCTTCAACAAATTTTATTGGAACAACTGATAATAAAGATTTTGTTTTTAAAGCTAACAGCATCGAACGTTTTCGAATTGGAGCAGGTGGTACATTGGGTGTTAGCGGCAACTTAAACTTACAAAATTCACTACTATTTAATAACAACAGGTCAATAAATTATCAACCGGCGCAAGGTTCGATACCTGAAATATTGAGTTTTGGATCTTCCCCTAATAATTCAATATTTTCAATTGGTTCTTGTACTACCCCTTATTTAAATACCCAACTCAATTACCAATTCAATGGAACAATACAATTATATGGAAATTCCTATTCAGGTGGAAATTTAAATATTCTTGAAGTAGGATTTGATGGTGCCAATGCAATTATTGATGCAACAGGAACTTCAACTGACCCTATCGCCAATCGTTTATTATTAAATTATATATGTGGTCATGATGTTTTTGTCGGAAATAATACATCAGGAGATTTAACCGCTAACCACGATTTTTATACTTATGGCAAAGTAGGTATTGGAGACACGTACATTCCTACTAATTACCGCATGGCAGTTAATGGTAAAATTATTTGCGAAGAAGTTTTTGTCAAACTTCGCTCCGCTTGGCCTGATTATGTTTTTAAATCTGATTACAAACTTATGTCACTTAGTGAACTTAAAAAGTTTATTAATAAAAATGGTCATTTACCTGAATTAAAATCACAATCAGAAATTGAACAAGATAATGGAATTACGTTAGGAGAAAATCAATCGCTTATTGTTAAAAAAATAGAGGAGCTTACACTTTATATCATTCAGCAGGATGAAAAAATTGAAAAGCTGCAAAAGAAAGTTGACCAACTGACAAAAAAATAAAAGCATGAAAACAAATTACTCAAAGCAGGATGTATTCAACTTAAAGAATTTATTTTTCGTGTTTGTTATGAGTTATTCATTAAACTCATCAGCTCAAAATTCTTATTTCAGTAATGATCCTATATGGACAGTGCATTCAGCCTGTGCATTTACTACATCAGACTGTATTGAAAATAAAAATTTCAATTATTACGTAAATGGAGATACATCATTTAATAACCATATTTATAAAAAGTTATTTATAAAGGGAAATAGCTGGTTTATGTGGTTTAACAACCCACCTATCCCACCATACTGCCAAGGTACATCACAATTTAACGATACAATCAACCCTTTGGCTTTTGTCAGAGATACATTAAACAAAATTTATTTGTCAAATACCTCATTTCCTGATACTCTCTTATATGATTTCAATCTTTCAGTAGGGGATACATTGCCAATGACATACAATAACGGCAATACCAATATTACTGTAATAACAATTGACAGTATCCCGGTTTCATCTTCTTATCTGAAAAGATTTCATTTATCACCTAATTCACAGTCACAGTATTTGATTGAAGGCATTGGGCATGATGGTGGTTTTCTCGAACCATTCCCACCAATATTTGATTGCGGATTTAACTTAGTTTGTTACGGGCAAAATGACTCCTCATATTATCCTGCCATTGGCTTATCATGTAATTTGAATGTTAGTTTAAACGAAATTTTTAATCAACCATATAATCTTTCTATTTTCCCAAACCCCTCACTTGACAAAATAAACATTCAAAGTACCAATCCCGTTTTATCTGTAATTATTTATAATTCACTTTCACAACCTGTTTTGTCATTCGTAAGTGATAATAATAGTTTATCAAATTTCAACATAAGCACCCTTAACCCCGGAATCTATTATCTTGAAGCAAAAACAAAAAATTCTTCCCATTCAATTTTTAAAAAAATAATAAAACTTGAATCAAAATGAAAAATAGCAACCCACTTTTACAAATATTAGTTGTAATTTGTTTTTTATTGTCAAATAAAACAAATGCACAATTCAACCCTGAAAGAGGCAAAACCCTTTATCAGATTAAATCCGAAAAACAATCCTACTTCGATAGTTTACAAATTGTGTTAGGAGATTCCTTATTTTTTAGAGAAGGAAGTGAATACAATGAATATAGGAAATTCCTCCTTTATTGGGAGCCTCGGTTATATCCACATGGCGATTTTCAAATTTATTTTGAAAACAGTAAACAAGCCCTGCAACAAATAATTTCAACAAACCCAAATTTCAGAAACGGAAGCGGGAATTCACTTTTATCAAATAATTATCCTTGGCATGAATTAGGCCCAAAACATCGTCCTGAAAATGGAATTACTTGGCTTGCAACCGGTGGTTGCGACAGAGGCGTTGCTCCAGTTGAGTTTATACAATTTTACAAAAACAATCCTATTCACATGCTTTGTGGTTCCAATAGCGGAGGTATCTTTTATTCTGATGATGCAGGGCAAACTTGGAATCAGGGTGGTTCCGATTTACAATGGGATAACTCTGGATGTAATTGGGCATTATTTCATCCCTCTAATCCTGATATTTGGTATGCTTCCAACTCAGGTCCCTATCTAATGTACACGCGTGGTATTTATCGTACATCAGATCATGGTCAAACTTGGAATAAACTTGCCGACTATTTAGCTTTAGGTAATAATTTTTGGGATAACATAAACAAAATGGTTCTCGATTTTTCACAACCTGATGATATTCTTTTTGTTCCAATGACAAACGGACTTTTCAAAACGACTAACCTTTCCAATAGCAGTCCAACTTTCACAAAACTTACCGACCCTCTTGTTGATGGTAATGTATTTGACCTTGAGATGAAAAATAATGACCCTAATTTTTTAATGGCATCAGTTCTCGATAAGGGCAATCCCAAACACTGGCATGTAATCTACACACAAGATAACGGATCAACTTGGAACCCCATTCCAAACTATCCTCCATTAATTGATAATGTTCCCGAAGGAGGACAAGTTACCATTGAAATTACTGACGCTAATTCTGATTATTTCTATTTTCTCATTGATGATAATTCTGCATCCGCTCAAATCTATCGATATGATGTATCAAATCAATCTTGGACAAATCTTAGTGACCCTGCTGGTCACACCATCACTATGGGAAGCGGTCATGGATTTGGAATTTCACAAACAGTGGCAGATAATATTTATGTCTCCCAAGACATTCGTTACAAAACAAGAGTATCAGGCACGTGGACTAACTATCCCAATTACGACCCAAATGTTGGTGAATATCACGTTGACGTTGAAGATATGGTTGCTCACCCAACAAACTCAAATGAAATTTGGATGGCTTGTCATGGCGGAGTTTATAAATCCACAAACAATGGAGCAAACTGGACAAATATGAGTGAAGGCATCGCAATTGCCGAAGTCCTTCGCATGGCAACAAGCGCAACAAATCCCGAATATCTTTTAATTGGTACTTATCACGATGGCACTATGCGCACAGATGGCCCTTATACTGCCCCTTGGAATCCACTTTGGCGAACCGTCTTTCATGCCGATGGCTTAACCCCAATTATTGATTATTCTGACCCAATCCACATGTATGCAAGTTCTCAAAGTTATATGCAGCGTTCAGATAACTATGGATTGGAAAACACCTATCAAACAATGGGATATGATTGGACACCTTGGGCTATTTTTGGAGTTTTAAATTCACAGAACCCCGCATGGATATATACAAACGGCACAATATCGCAATACCCCAATCGTACCGAAGTTAAGAGGTCATGGAATCGCGGCATTAGTTCAATTCATGTCATTTCAAACTTTAATCAATCACACGGTTTAATTGATTATTTAACTTGGAATATTTTTGTTTCACCTACCAACCAGGATTATTTATACGCTCATGTTCTTGATTATATAAACGGAACCAATAATCCCCCTGATCATAAATTATTCAGAACAAAAACTGCAAATGTTTCATATCCGCAATTATCATTTGAATTGTTAACATTACCTCGTAATGCATGGATAAGCGATTTAAAAGTTGACGAAGAAAACCCCGACCTCGTTTACATAAGCTATTCATCAGATGATGCCCTCTATCCACAAGGTAATGGAATAATCTATAAAGTTGATTACACAAATAGCAATTCATCACCAGTCATAACTGATCTCACTAAAAATCTTCCCAACCTTGGATTAGGTTTTACTTCAATCGTTCTTGAAAAAGCAACCGATGGCGGAATGTATCTCGCTTCAGATCACGGAATCTTTTACACAAATAACAAGTTACTAAACGACCCTTCGCTAAGCATAGGTTGGAATTTAGTCGGAACTGATTTACCACATGTCGGAATTACAGCCATTGAAATAAATTACGTTGCAAACAAACTTCGGGTAGGCACTTTCGGAAGAGGAGTTTGGGAAAACGATCTTTATTGTCCTGATGATTACACTCTAAATGAAACAGGAACTTATCCTTCTGACCAATTCCTTGAAGCTGAAAATAATATAACTTCCAACGCAACAATAAATTCAGGCCTAAAAATAAGATACCGTGCTGGTGAAGAAATTACACTTACCGATGGATTCATTGCAAGTGCAGGCAGCGATTTCAAAACGTACATTCATCCATGCAACCACCCCGGAAATAGCTTTAGATATGCCGACCCTTCTGATATTATTTTTAGTGAAGGGGATGATAACGATGATGAAAATGAATCTGAAACAATTCAAATCTATCCAAACCCTGCCAATACAATTATTAATCTTAAAATTTCCGAAAAACAAACAAAAGAAATCCATCAAATCGAAATAAAAAACGTTTTGGGAATAACTGTTTATTTATCCAACACATATGTTAATGATAACCCTAAAATTAATATTGACCAACTAAAATCTGGAGTATATTTCATTACCATCAAAATAAACAATGAATCTCAACAAACGACCAAATTTATAAAACTTTAAAATCACAGATTTAATTTAAAGGTTGACAATTTTTTTCTGTTCAAATATAGAAAAATACACCTATATGCAAATTCAACCGACACAACTTTGAACCCCACTGCATTTGCAAGCACATTTTTATTTTTCTCAACCCGCAATACCGCCTCAGAAAAAATAAAAAAGAGCTTGCAAGCCACCGCACACGACAGTGCTACAAACATTTCGAGATGACTTGAAACGACTGATCTTCAGATCATGAACAGTTTGGCTTCTGATAACAAGGGCTACACGACAATGCGGGGTTCAGTGCTTCGTATGACAGTTTTGTGCAAAGTTGAACATTTGTGCTTCGTATTGAAGTTTAGTGGTAATAATCCCTCACTGCGTGTAGCCCAGAATCGTTAGCGGTAATTTTATGAGGACACTGGACGAACATCGAATTAAATTAAAAGAAGTATGTGACTTGTCATTTGCTTTCGGAATTCGTTCAATTCAGATTCAGGTTCCAGAATACTCATTACCGGACAAATGGAGTGAAGAAATCAAACATACTTTTCTGATTAAATGTCACGAAGGTTTTAAAACCGCACAAGATTTAATAGTGGAAGAAATTTTAGACTATCAGAAATTAATTCGAGAGTGGACTCCTGAGCTAAAAGAAAGTAGGCGGCAAAGAAATAAAGTTAAAGAAAAAGAACTCCTAGACAAAATCTCCCTTGCCGAACATCGAGCCAAAACTTTTTCTCACGTCGCGGACGGAATCGCTTGGCAGTTAATCAGCGGACAAATTCATATTGCTCGAAGACTTTATATTAAAGAATCCTCAAAGTATTTAGACTCATCTAACATTAAACACGCAATAAGTGTAGCCAAGCAAATCAACGAAAAGGCTGAAAATTTTGCTTTACTTTCGGACATTACGAACTTTGTGCAGATTGGCGACTTGTTAATTCGCCATGACAACAAAGTCGGTATTATGGAGCTCAAGGAGGGAAAAGTCAATGACTTAATTGCCGACTTTTTCGGAAAAATTGAAAAAGACAAACCGAATACCGAAGCTGCTAAAATCCTAGAAAAAATGGACAAGAACACCATTGAACAAATGCAGCG
>JBBRTR010000133.1:0-7686 GCA_038244215.1 Bacteroidales bacterium | reverse complement strand
ATTTTCCGTATCAACAGTGGTTTGATAAACAAGCTTTCCTTTACGGTTATTTATCGAAACAGTTGCAATTCCAACCGGAGAATTGAAATTTACCATTAAGTCGGTTCCTACAAGATCAATTGTGATATCACTAACAGATAAGGACGTATCGAATGTTAAGCAATGAAGAGGTCCTTCAAGGGGAGTTGTCCCCTGACCACCATCATCTTTTAAAGGGACACCTGCAAAAACTAATTGACTAAAAACTAAAGAAGCTAAAATTACAAATTGACCGATGGGTCTTAGAATTAACTGTTTCATAAAATTTATTTATTTGAGAATTGAACATAGGATTTATATGGTGCTAAATTAGATAGTATAGTTCTATTCAACAAAAAAAAGGTTGAAATAAATCTGGACAAGCCTATTTTTATCTACCTAGATGTCAGATGATTATAATTAGTTAAAGAAGTATTTTCTGGACAAGTCATTAAGACGAGAAAAAATTTGGAAATTTTGGGGTGATTTCCTACATCCAGTATTCTGAAAACTCTAATTTTCGATTGAAAATGTTTGAAGTAATTGATCCAATTCTTTTGCGCCCGAGAGTTTTAATTTTTGTGACAAGCGATATTTCAGCTTATATAAACTTCCTTGTTGGCATTCAAGAATTAGTGTAATGTCTGTTGTGGGGACATCGAGCAAAATAAATGAACACAAAATTAATTCTTTTCGGTTTATATCAGTACATTTTTCTTTCAAAACCAAAAACAAGTTATTAAAAGTCTGATTCATTAGTTTTTCATAAGCGTTCCAATCATCCAAATGCAAGCAATATGTATAAATTTCTTTATCAATTAATTCACGCTCACTTAAAGTGGCTTTTTTATATGCTGCAGCTTTTAAAAATTTATTTTCTTCGATTTTCTTTTTCAAATTTTCTTTTAATAACACTTGCTTTTGCGTTAATTTTGTTTCTGTATTTTCCAGTTGTTTTTCCTTGTTCTTATTTCTTTTGCTCAATTGGTTGAAAATAAAATAACTAACTAATATAATGATCAATATAACAAATGCAAGTATTAAGGAAAAATGCTTCGATTTTACAAATGCACTCTTTGTTTCATGAATATCTTCTAAAACCGTTGATTTGGTTTGAATCTCAATTTGTCTGACTGAATCTGTACATTCCTGATATTTTGTCATATATTGACCCATCCTTTGAAAATCTCCTCTCATATATTCTGTATTTGCGAGGATGCGATAACAATCCCTTTGATTGAAAAATGTGGCTGGATAATTAAGAGCGAAATTTGCATAATAACTTGCAGAGTCAAATTGATTTACTTTAAAGAAAACATCTCCTAGATAACAACACCTAATCGCATAATTAGTCCCTTTATAAGGAAATTTGAGACTTTCTCTCAAATAAAATTTTGCTGAATCATATTTTTTTGAATCTAAATAATTTAGACCTATTTCTTGAAATACTGATCCAAACAACAATGAATCTTTTCTTTGGTAAATTGCTTTTCTATAACTTTCTAAAGCTTTGTCATGTTCTTTCAAAAATCTATGTGCCCGGCCAATATCAATCATCTTGTAAGATGTTTGAATTGTGTCATTTACAACTTGAAAATACTTAAAAGCAGTTTTATATTTCGATAAAGCCTCTTTATAATCTTTTTGCATTGTACAAATGTCCCCTATTTCTGAATAGACTTTACCTAAAAAGATATAATTTTCATTTTTTTGAAATATATCTAATGCTTTTAGGTATAATTCGGTTGCATTATCAAATCGCTGTATTTTCTTATATAAACGAGCTTTATAATAATATGCAATGGCTAAATTTTTATTTTCATTCCTGTTTTCATAATATCGTACAGAAAAGCTGATAGCTGAATCCGGTTGTAAGAGTTTATTATTTTTGTCCAAAGTCTGAAAAAGGAGAATTCCGTACAATGCACGGTCAGCATCATTGAAAGTTTGTCCGGGTTGGATATGTTGTAAAATATGAAGGGCAGAATCAGGATTCGATTCCATAATTTTCTGAGCAGTTTTTATTTCATTGGGAATGAGAGAACAACCGATCAGAGATAGGCAAAGTAAAAAACAAAAAAGGCGAAGGATTGAATGCATATTACGCCATGCATGTATTAAAGTTTGGTAAGACATATTTTCAATGCAAAACTACAAATTTTAATTTATCAAAACTCCTTATTTCACTACATTTCATGAAATTTATAAGACAACTTTATACAAAAATAGATTTTACGTTAATTGATTCTGGATTTTAACTTGTGTGGAGTCTTGATTATTATGCTACAGCAACTGTAAATACGCTGACTTTTATGTTTTCAATTTCAAGCAATGCCCGAATACATGCTTCAAGTGTTGAACCGGTAGTTAAGACATCATCGATTAACAAAATGTGTTTGCCTGCTAATGTGGTCAAATCATCACATTTAAATATTCCTTCGGTATTTTCGAACCTTTCAAACACCGATTTTTTGGTTTGAGTGGTATTTTCCCGGATACGTTTTAGTGTTGTTATATCCTGAGGTTTTTCAAGAATTTGAGACATTCCTTTTCCAATCCATTCACTTTGATTGTACCCACGTTTACGATATTTTTTCGGATGTAAGGGAACGGGAATAATCACATCGATCGTTTTAAAATCGGGAGAATCAAGTAAATCAACTGCAGCAAATTTTCCGATCCGTTCGCCAATTTCTTTATTTCCCTTGTACTTTAAGGCATGTAATAATTTTTGAAATGCAGATCCTTTCTGAAAATAGAAAAAAGCAGTGGCACGATAAACCGGAACTTTTCCCCAGAATCGTTTTTCAATCGGATTGTCGGGGACAAGATGATAATTTGTTTTAGGAATAGAATTGAGACAGGAAAGACATATGTATTGTTCGTTTTTCAAAAGATTTTCAGAACAAACAACACATAATTCAGGATAAAATAAATTAAAAAAATCAGCAAACAAATTATTCCGTTTCATAATTCGCTTATTTTAAGGTTTTAACTTAGTTCAAAACACTAAAAAGTAAAGCCCAGCCTTTTGGTACAAAAATGATAAGACCGATAGTTGCTGAAATAATGGCTGAAATTAATACAGCACCTGCTGCAATGTCTTTTGCTTTACCTGCTAAAGGATTCTGATCGGGTGAAACCAAATCTACAATAGTTTCTATGGCAGTATTAACCAGCTCCATTGATAAAACTAAACCAAAGCAAAGTAAACACAGAAGCCATTCGTTTATTGAGATTTTGAAAATAATCCCGCAAATTACAACTACAAAACCAACAAAACCATGAATTTTCATATTGGCTTCTGATCCGAAAACCGACTTTATGCCTTTAATTGCGTAACCAAAACTTTTTATCAGTTTATTCATAATCTTACAAGCAGAGATTTGAATGCAAATTACGTGAAAAATTTGTGATTTACCATCATTAAATAAAAAAAAGTCTGACAAACGTATTTGTTTATCAGACTTCAATTTAATTTGTTGTATTTTTATGCTTTTACACGGCCGATATAAGAACCATCGCGTGTGTCAATTTCAATCGTTTCACCTTCACCAACAAACAATGGAACACGTACAGTCGCACCAGACTCAACAGAAGCTGGTTTTTGTGTGTTTGTAGCTGTGTCGCCTTTCATTCCCGGTTCGGTATATGTTACTTTCATTTGGACTTTTACAGGCATATCAGCATAAAGTACAGTATCGGATGAGGAATCTAATACTACTTCTATCGTCATCCCTTCGAGCAGAAAATCAACACCATTGATCAGATTACGACTAATAGGATGCTGATCGAATGATTCTTGATTCATAAAAATAAAATCTTCCCCTTCTTTATAAAGAAACTGATATGGACGGCGTTCAACGCGAACATCTTCAAGTTTTTCACCGATATTAAAACGGCGTTCAATAACACGTCCATCAACCACATCTTTAAGTGTTGTACGCATGAAAGTATTGCCTTTTCCCGGCTTAACATGGAGAAATTCAACTACGAAATACAGCTTTCCATCCATGCGGATACAGGTTCCGTTTTTAATATCTTGGGCATTCATCATGAGAAAATATTTATAAATTATTTTTTTAGGCTGCAAAATTACAGTTTTTATTTTGAATATCAAAACAAACTGATTATCAATAAATTAAAAAAGGCCTTTGGTTATATCAAAGGTCTTCTCTATTTTTTAGTTTTTAAGTTTCTTTCTATTTATCGTTCCTTTTCTGAACGTTATAGTAAATTTTCATCTGGTTTCCCAGAATTTTAGTGAATCCTTTCACATCATCGGCACTCCAGGCACGATTCACTTCACCGTATTCACCAAAATCAGTTTTCATTAAATCAAATGTACTTTCAACTCCAACCAAAGTATAACTATAGGGTCTTAGTTTCACAATCACAGTTCCGGTAACATTTTGTTGTGAACTTTGAAGAAATTGTTCAATATCGCGCATAACAGGTTCCAAATATTGTGCCTCGTGTAAAAACATGCCGTACCAGTTTCCTAATTGATCTTTCCAATATTGTTGCCATTTTGTAAGCGTGTGTTTCTCAAGCATTTTATGCGCATTAATAATTAATAAAGGCGCAGCAGCTTCAAAACCCACACGACCTTTGATTCCGATTATTGTATCACCAATATGCATATCGCGACCAATTCCGTATTTACATGCAATGGCTTCCAACTGATTAATCAGCAACACTTTATTTTCATTTTTCTGACTATTTACAGCACTGATTTCACCATTTTCAAATTCAATCGTTACTGTTTCTTCGCCTTGTTTTTCAACCTGGCTTGGATAAGCTTCTTCAGGAAGAGTTTTTTCGGATTTCAAAGTTTCTTTTCCGCCAATTGAAGTTCCCCAAAGTCCTTTATTAATGGAATATTCCATTTTTTTGAAATCCGCATCAAAACCATGATCTTTTAGGTAATTTATTTCATAATCACGTGTCAAAACCATGTCGCGTGTTGGAGTCAGAATTTTAATCTGAGGTGCAAGAACGTCAAAAGTCAAATCGAAACGAACCTGATCATTTCCGGCACCGGTACTACCATGAGCCACATAATCTGCACCAATTTCTTTGGCGTAATTGATAATGGCAATGGCCTGAAAAATACGCTCCGAACTTACCGAAATAGGATAGGTTCCGTTACGTAAAACATTACCAAAAACCATATATTTAATGCTTTTTTCGTAATATTCCTGTGTCACATCAAGTGCCACATGGGTTGTAGCTCCCAAGCGAAAAGCCTTATCTTCAATCACTTTCAAGTCTTCATCACTAAATCCACCGGTGTTCGCAACAGCAGTGTGAACTTCATAGCCTTTTTCCAGAGCTAAATACATGGCACAGAACGAGGTATCCAAACCACCACTAAATGCCAACAATACTTTTTCTTTCATATTTTTTTGTCTAATGTCAAAGGTCTAAAGACAAATGACTTTTTATTAACCAGTTAACTAGTTGATAAATTAACTATTTTACTTTTCCTTGTCTTTTGCAGGATCGAATAACATTCCCGTACAAAGGCAATGTTTTCGTTGGGTTCGTTGGAGAATGTCATAGTTAACACAACTTTCACAGCCCTTCCAAAAGGCTTCATCATCGGTTAATTCAGAGAATGTTACCGGTTTATAGCCCAATTCTGAGTTGATTTTCATAACGGCAAGGCCGGTAGTCAAACCAAATATCTTTGCTTCAGGATATCTCTGGCGAGAAAGTTCAAAAGCTTTCCGTTTAATCCGTTTCGCTAATCCGTGTCCTCTGAATTTATCCACAACGATTAATCCCGAATTAGCAACAAATTTTTTATTTCCCCAGGTTTCTATGTAACAAAATCCGGCAAATTCTTCTCCATGCAAAGCTATAATAGCTTTACCTTCTTTTATTTTTTGCTCGATATATTCGGGCGAACGTCTTGCAATCCCGGTACCGCGTACTTTAGCCGCTTCGGCTATGGTGGTCAAAATAGTATCAACATATCCTAAAAACCGCTCATCAGCAATTTGTACCGTTATCTCTTCAGCGGCATTATCTATATTCATATTCAATTTGAATAAATTCTTTTTTTTTGAAACTCTTTCGAGAGTAATAACAATCACTAAAACCTTAAAAATCCGGAAACAAATAACGAATAATTTTTTCCAAAAGGCAACAAAGATATATAAATTGCGTGAACTCAACAATAAGTATTACTTGTTCCTATTATTCGGTAAATGTCACATTCAACATTTCAAGAATCTCCTCGCGGCTAACTCCTTCGCGTGGTATGACCAAAATGGTGTCGTCGCCAGCAATCGTACCCAATACATGTTCAGTTGCCTTGTTGTCAATATCCCATGCAATGGCGCTGGCATAGCCAGGTTTGGTTTTCACAACAGCCAACTGTCCTGAGAATTCTAAACTCAGTACGGCTCCATGTGCAATCAAAGTATTGAAAGATCCCTGATTTGGTAATGGTTTATTGTATGAAGGCAAAATATATTTGTAAGTTCCATTCGCTAACGGAGTTTTTGCAACCTTTAATAATTTCAGATCGCGCGATAATGTTGCCTGAGTTACTTCGCACTGTCGCTCACTTAAAACTCTCAGAAGCTCTTCCTGGCTGCCAACTACAGTCGATCGGAGTATTTCCGAAATAATCTGTAAACGGTTTCGTTTATTCTTCATAAATGCATAATTATTTAGATTCTTCGCAAAAGTACTACATTAATTTATTCCATACAACAAAAATCCAAATTAATTTCATATTTATTCTGAATATTAGCATAAAACCTATAAATATACAATTATTACTCAAATTTATCACATTTATATTCAAAAAAAATTGTATAAATATGGGAGAAAACAGAAAGTATCATTCGAAAAAAGGTAGTTCAGTAATGTTTTTTCAAATGAAAACAGAAAATCCGATACTTTTCAGTAGCGGATTTTCCCACAAATATTTTTAAGAATTTAATTTCAACTATTCAACTCTTGGACCTCTTTCATGACGTTCGCTCCGTTGTTCGATTTTGAGCGGGTTGGCACTGATTTCTTCAATCCATGCACGACTTTGATAAATATCATAAGCAAGATACAATGCCTGACGGAAAGATTCTTCCGAAGCTTTATTCTGACCGGCAATATCGTAAGCGGTTCCATGATCGGGTGAAGTACGAATTACGGGAAGACCGGCAGTAAAATTTACACCAGAATCCATCGAAATAGTTTTAAAAGGAATTAAGCCCTGATCGTGGTACATAGCCAAAACTGCATCGAATTTATTGAAATTACCTGAACCAAAAAATCCATCAGCAGGATAGGGACCAACACAAATTATCCCTTTCGATTCGGCTTGTTTCATGGCCGGAATGATAATGGTTTTTTCTTCATCACCAATCACACCTTCGTCACCAGCATGAGGATTTAGACCCAAAACGGCGATACGCGGACGTACAATTGAAAAATCTTTTTTGAGAGAATCATTCAAAACAATTAATTTCTCCAGTATCAGTTTTTCGCTAAGTGCGGTAGAAATTTTATCAACAGGAATATGACCTGTAACAACAGCAACCCGCATTACATCGTTTACAAGCATCATCAAAGCTTGTGGGGATCCATCTTTCTGGAATTTTTTCTCCAAATATTCGGTATGTCCCGGAAATTTGAATTGAGCGGATTGAATAT
>JBBRTR010000132.1:0-7797 GCA_038244215.1 Bacteroidales bacterium | reverse complement strand
TACAAAATTATCAGTTTTCTGGTTGTTATCAAGTTGATAATCACTTACTGTCAAGCCAAATTCTACACCATCAATAAAAGGTAATATGGTACCCTGATAGATGCTGCCAAAAAAAACAATCAGCAAAATAAAACTTAGGTTTTTTAATCGATTCATGATTTTCTGAATGGTTTGCTCACTAAAAATTCAGACAAAGAAAGAGATTTTTTTTCAATTATCAAAACAGATTTATTGTTTTTCGATAAAAGGCAAATCCTGAAAAAATCTACGGATTTAAAATCAAATACAGAACTTTGTTGGTTTTGAAATGTTTAATATTTCAGTATTGTATGAAACAATTTTAATAATACAGAATCATGGCAATAAAAAAAGTTTGGATAGAAGAAGGTTGCATCGGTTGTGGTCTAAGTGAAGCAATTTGTCCCGAAGTTTTTAGAATGGATGGCGAAGCATTTGTAATTGACGGTGTTGATTATTCACTGTATGAAGATACTATTAGAGAATCTGCCGAAAGTTGTCCGGTGGAAGTAATAAAATTCTCAGAATAAGCTTTATTTAACTGAACTCGAATAGATAATGAATCAAGAACCAAGAACCAAGATGTTAGATAAAAGACAAAAGATAAAAGAGCCAAGGCTTGAATATTAAAATTTCAGAATGTAATTCATGAAAATATTTCTTTGCTAATGTGATTACAAAAAAACGCCGAAAGAATATTTCTCTCGACGTTTTTTGTACAATAATTGAATTATTTCTTCATTATTTTCAATAAAATCTCAGCAATTTCAACAGGACGTCTTGCAACAGGTACACCAACTGCTTCAAAGGCAGCAATTTTTTCTTCTGCTGTTCCGCTTCCGCTCGAAATAATTGCTCCGGCATGTCCCATACGTTTTCCCGGAGGAGCTGTTTGGCCGGCAATAAATGCCACAACCGGTTTGGTTATGTGCTCTTTAATGTATTGGGCGGCACGTTCTTCTGCATCACCACCGATTTCTCCAATCAAAACGATGGCTTCAGTTTCGGGATCGTCCTGAAACATTTGAAGTAATTCTTGAAAATACAATCCTGCAACTGGGTCACCACCAATTCCCACACAAGTGCTTTGTCCGATTCCGTGAGTGGTAAGCTGATAAACCATTTCGTAGGTTAAAGTTCCGCTACGACTCATTAAACCTACATTTCCTTTCAGAAATATATTTCCCGGCAAAATTCCAACTAATGCTTCGTCGGGTGAAATTAAACCCGGACAATTTGAACCGATCAATTTGGTTCCGTTTTTCTTTAAATAAGGCGTAATCTTTACCATATCGAGTGTTGGTACGCCTTCTGAAATGGCTACTACCAGTTCAATTCCAGCTTCTGAAGCTTCAAGAATGGCATCAGCTGCCAACGGTGCAGGTACAAAAATTATTGATGTATTTGCACCGGTTGCTTTTACAGCATCTTCCACTGTATTGAAAACAGGAATTCCATCCACATTTTGTCCGCCTTTACCCGGCGAAACTCCGCCTACAACATTGGTTCCGTATGCCCTCATTTTTCCAGTATGGAAACTTCCATCTCTGCCGGTAATTCCTTGTACTATTAATTTGGTATTTTTATTTACTAGAATGCTCATTTTTTTTTGTTTTTAATGGTGAAATCAAATTTATTTCTTATTTCCTTCGCAATCTTTACAAAGACTTATGGCCATTTGAGCAGCTTGTGACAAGGTTTCAACAACCGGAAGATTTGCTTTTTTGATAATTTCAAGTCCTTCTTTCGAATTTGTTCCGGCAAGACGAACAACAATTGGCACATCCACTTTCATTTGATCCAATGCTGCGATTAATCCTCGCGCCACATCGTCACATCGTGTAATTCCACCGAATATATTGATCATCAATACTTTTACGTTTTTGTCAGAAAGCAACAAAGTCATTGCATCAATTACCTTTTGTGGACTTGAGCTTCCACCAATGTCGAGGAAGTTGGCAGGATTTCCGCCATAATATTTGATTATATCCATCGTGGCCATAGCCAATCCGGCTCCATTTACCATACAACCAATCGTACCGTCCAAACGAATATATGTTAATCCGCTTTCTTTGGCGGCAATTTCTTTCTTTTCGTCTTCCGACGGTTCATTCAAAGCTTCAATTTCAGGTTGACGATACAACGCGTTATCATCGAAATTCATTTTTCCATCCAATGCCAAAAGTTTTCCTTCGTCCGTGAGAACCAATGGATTAATTTCGACCAATGAAGCATCGGTATCCAGAAAAATTTGATATAATTTTTGGAACATGCCAATTGCCTGCTTCACAATTGAGAAATCGTCAAAAAGTGCAAAAGCAATTTTACGTGCCATAAATTGAGTCATGCCCAAATCAGGATCAATAGGAAATTTCAGAATTGCATCCGGATTGTCTTTTGCAACTTCTTCTATTTCAACTCCACCTTCTTTACTGGCCATAAAAATAACCGATTTCGTTTTTCGGTCGATTGTCAATCCAACATAAAATTCCGAGTTGAATTTAACTCCTTGTGCTACCAATACTTTCTCAACTGTGTAGCCTTTTATGTCCATTCCTAAAATTTGATTTGCAGCATCTTTTGCTGCTTCTATTGTTCGGGCGAGTTTAACTCCGCCAGCTTTTCCGCGACCTCCTGTTAAAACCTGTGCTTTTACAACAACAGGTAATCCCAGTTTTTCTGTTGCGTTATTAACTTCATCAACAGTGTAACATAAAATTTCGTTGGTAACAGGAATGAAGTAACGTGAAAAAATTTCTTTTGCTTGATACTCGTGAATCTTCATTAAATCTTGGGTTATGTAAATTATTTATAATTAGTTGTTTTCGATCGGTAAATTTAAAATTTTGTTGTGTTATTACTCTCTTTTGAATAATTTTTTATATCAAGTTAACGCTTATAAAGCTAAAGTTGTTTGATGTGTTTTGAAATTTTCTTATATTTAAATTAGAAATTATTGATTATTTGATAATTAACTATTAAAGAAATTTTTCATTAATTTTCAAACTGAATTTTAAATTTACATATATTATACCTATACAATAAAGTAAAAATAAAAATCTTGATTTTTAAATCAAACTCAGTATCTTTGTAATCATCATTTTTAAAATTAGAACAAATGAGGGTTTTGGTTACAACGAAATTATTAGCTGAAGGATTTTCAGAACTTATGGAAAAATTTGAAGTGGTTTTCCCTGAAAATGAAATTTTTACGAAGGAAGAAGTCATACAAATCATTCCTGGTTTTGATGCTTTGATTCCTACTTTTCAGTTTAAAGTGGATCAAGATGTGATTGATGCGGCGAAAGGAAGTGTGAAAATCATAGCAAATTACGGTGTTGGTTTTAATAATATTGATGCTGAATATGCTGCAAAATGTGGAATTGTGGTTACAAATACGCCAGATCCTGTTATCGAACCAACAGCAGAACATGCTTTTGCGCTTATGTTGGCAGCAGCAAGAAGAATTCCGGAATGTGATCGGAAAATGAGAATTCCAAATGGATTGAAATGGGGTGTTATGGAAAATCTGGGTCAGACTTTGTACGGTAAAACGCTTGGAATTATCGGAATGGGCAGGATTGGTCAAGCTTTGGCAAGACGAGCTTTGGCAAGCGACATGAAAATTGTTTATAATAACCGCACGACACTAGCCCCTGAAATTGAAAATAAGTATCATGCACAGCGACTTGAATTGGATGAATTATTGAAAATAAGCGATGTTGTTTCCATTCACACGCCGTTAATCCGTGAGACATTTCATTTAATCGGTTGGAATGGTTTGCAAAAAATGAAAAAAACGGCCATTCTGGTTAATACAGCACGCGGACCGGTGGTTGATGAAATTGCACTGATAGAAGCTTTAAAAAACAATTTGATATTTTCAGCAGCACTCGATGTTTACGAGTTTGAACCAAAGATTAATCCGGAATTATTTAAACTTGATAATGTGGTACTTGCACCACATAATGGAACTGCAACTGTAGAAGCCCGAAACGAAATGAGCCGGTTTGCGTCCCAAAATATAATCCGTTTCTTTGAAGGTCGAACTGATATTACAAGAGTTAATTAGATACTTATTATTGATTTGGCTTAAACCATCGGTACTTTTTATAGTCAAATAATGGAAATTTTAAACGTTGAAGTGTTGGAACATGTTGTGTAGTTGCTTGTGTTTTAAAATATGAACCCGAACGAAGAGGATTTGCAAATTCAGTTGAGGCAACCGCATAAACGTGCGAGTGCGTTTTCATCGTTGGTTCGTGAGTATCAGGAACGACTTTATTGGCATATCCGAAAAATGGTATTGTCGCATGATGACGCCAATGATGTTTTGCAAAATACATTTATGAAGGCTTGGAACGGATTGGATGGTTTTCGGGGTGATTCTCAGGTTTCAACCTGGTTATATAAAATTGCGACAAATGAAACGCTGACATTTTTGGCAAACAAGCGGTTGAGGAATGTAAATTCTATTGATGATATTGAAGATAGCTTGCTTTCAAACTTAAGAGCAGACAGCTATTTTAATGGCAATGAAATACAACTTAAATTGCAAAAATCAATTTTGACTTTACCCGAAAAACAACGATTGGTATTTAATATGAAATACTTTGAAGATATAACATACGAACAAATGGGAGCAATTCTTGGAACTTCAGTTGGAGCATTAAAAGCTTCATATCATCATGCAGTTAAGAAAATTGAGCATTATTTCGAAGATGAACAGGAATAGAAAACTGATATTTTTCTTCAATTTATGCACTTATATTTTCTTAAAATATAAATTGAAATTAAACCTGAACCAAATTAAACAGTCAAAAGATTATGAAAACAAAGAAATACATATCGCTCGATAATCTTGAAAAAGAATTGCCTTTTGCAGTTCCAGAAAATTATTTTCAACAATTTCCTCTGGAAATGGAGAGAAAAATTGCAGGCAAGCAGATTTCGGTACATAAATTACTAAAACCCTGGATGTATTTAGCAGCCATGTTTGTTGGAATCGTAATTTTTGCTCAGATTTATTATACGGTTTATCAACATAACACAAGTGCTAAGCAGGAAAACTACGAATCATATGTTTTGTCTCAAGTTGATGAAAGTTCACTTTTGGATTATTATGTGGAAGAACCTTCAAATAAAACAAAATAATTAATTTCTAAAGTTTTGACATTTAAGAATTTTATAAAGAACAGATCATGAAAAATGCAATAATCGGTTTATTAATCATCTTTAGTACTGTGCTAAATGCGCAGGAAACATGGAAAACTACGAAAGTTGAAGATATGCATGAAAAAAAATGGCAATATCTTGTGGAACAAGCTCAACTTTCGCCAAGTGAAATTAAACTTGTAAAACCAATTTTTCTTGAATATGAAAAAAGAGTCTGGAATCAGCATGAAAAAAATCGGGAATTTTTCAAATCATTTTCGAAAATCGATAAGAATTCAAAACCAAATTATGCTGAAATGAATGACCAATACGCTGAAATTGAGTATGTTCAAGGTCAGGCATTTAGAAATTATCATTTAAAGCTCCGAAAATTACTAAAACCTGAGACTTTATTTTATTATTATAAAGCCGAAAGAGATTATAAACGGAAATTATTACAGGATTTACCAAATCGCCCTATGCGAAAACGTGATAATAATAATTTTCAATGAATCTTACTTTTAGGCAAATTTGAGCATTTTTCAAAAAAGGCTTTGGATTGAACCGAAATTATACTATCTTTGCACTCCGAAAAACAAGGTACCTTGGCCGAGTGGCTAGGCACCGGTCTGCAAAACCGATTACGGCGGTTCGAATCCGCCAGGTACCTCAAAAACCTTCTTAGTTTAGTCAAATGACTGCTGAGAAGGTTTCTTTTTTACAATCGTTTGCACTCATTCTTTTCAATCTACGGCCCGACATATTTTTTCTTGTATTATATTTTCGTAAATTTGTAGCAAAATAAAGTTTCTTATTTTAAATGTCATGAAGATTCAATTTAAAATTCATTATTTGACCGGCTGGGGGCAGACTTTGTTTTTGGTTTTACATAATCAAAAGGCTGATTCTGAAACACCAACAGAAAATTTCGAAATGACATTTGGAAAAAATTCGGATTGGTCGGTTGAAATTACATTAAGTTCGGAAATTGAAAATATCAGTTATCATTTCGCTGTTCGAAATACAGACAATTCGTTTATAAATGAAATTGGAAATACCCGCAGATTATCTTTCACAAACAAAAGAGAAGTAGTTAATATTGTAGATAAATGGCGTGGAAGAAATAACGATACTCCGTTTACATCTGTTGCATTTACGAATTGTTTTTTTAAACGAAATACGACTGAATTATTCAATACCGATTCGGATTCGAATTTTATCTTGCGTGTCAATTGTCCGCAAATGGAACCGAATCGTCATCTCGCCATTGTTGGAAATCAGAATTCATTAGGAAATTGGGATGTTACTAAAAAAGTAAGACTTGACGATTCTAAATTCCCGGTATGGAGAATTGCTCTGAAAGCCTCAATGATAAATTTCCCGCTAGAATACAAGTATTTAATTGTTGATTCCCAAACTGATGAAGTATTAGCATGGGGTGGAGGACCTAATAGGTTGATTCAGACCGCTAATAAAAACGCACTCACCATTATTACTGATGAACATTTTATACGTACCATTCCCTCCTGGAAAACAACCGGTGTGGCTATTCCGGTATTTTCGCTTCGAAGTGAAGATGGATTTGGAATTGGTGAATTCAATGATTTAAAAAAAATGGTGGATTGGGCAAAAAAAACCGGTCAACGGGTTATCCAGACTTTACCAATTAACGATACCATTTTGTTTCATACCAACTACGATTCCTATCCTTATAATGCTGTTTCAGTGTACGCATTGCATCCGATTTATTTGCATTTGGAAAGTGTTGGTAAATTGAAAACCAAAAAGCAAAAGGATTATTTCAATGCAATAAAAAAAGATCTCAATTCCAAGACATTTTCTGATTATCAGAATGTTATGAATGCAAAATGGGAGTTTTTTCAATTGATCTATCCGCAGGAAAGTCCGAAAGTTTTTGAATCAAAATCTTATAAAACCTTTTTTGAAAATAATAAAGAATGGCTGATTCCTTATGCAGCCTTTTCATATTTACGTGATTTGAACGGAACTCCCGAATTTGGGAAATGGCAAGAGTTCAGTCAATATAATCAAACAGAAATTGAAGAGTTTTCATCTCCCGAACAACCTCATTATCAGGAAATTGCTTTTTTCTATTTTTTGCAGTATCATTTACATAAACAACTCATTGAAGTTCATGATTATGCACGTGAAAACGGCATTGCTATAAAAGGTGATATCCCGATTGGAGTTAGTCCACGAAGTGTGGATGCGTGGGTTGAACCAAATTTATTTAATACCAATATGCAGGCTGGTGCGCCACCTGATGATTTTTCAGCAACTGGACAAAACTGGGGTTTTCCGACTTATAATTGGGAATTGATGGAAAAAGACGGTTATCTGTGGTGGAAAAAGCGGTTTCAAAAACTTTCAGAATATTTTGATGCATATAGGATTGATCATATTCTTGGATTTTTCCGCATTTGGGGAATTCCGGTTGATGCCGTCTGGGGTTTGACAGGCAGTTTTCAACCGGCTTTACCGTTGTCTCGAAATGAATTGGAATCAAAAGGATTGTGGTGGGACGAAAACCGTTTTCTGAAACCCTATCTGAAAGAACATGTTCTTTATGCCACTTTTGGAAAATATACCGATGATGTCATTCGT
>JBBRTR010000131.1:0-7799 GCA_038244215.1 Bacteroidales bacterium | reverse complement strand
TTACCGGACAATAGTGATTTAATTTGATGCCGGAAAACAAAAACCGAATTCAAATTCGTTAAAGATTCAGCAAAATTGAAATTATTTTAAATATCGAATTATATTTGTTGTTTTTGTTTGTAAAATAAAATCTTTATTATACATTTGTCGCAATCAATTAAACAAATATAAACGGAAGTTGTTGTAATTATTGTAATCATTAAAAATGATTAATTCTAATATTCATCACAATTACTCTTTACAATTGATATATTTTGATTGGTTTCTTTTAAAATTTTAATTATAAACACTTTAAACTGTTCATAATTTTAAATTTAGTATTCTTTTTCTTTGATTTTAAGATATTCTTACATATTAATTTAAAATAAGTAGTTAAATGAGTGAGAAAGATGATAAACCGAAACAGAAAACCAGAAGAGAATTTCTACAAGAAATAGGATTCATTGGAGTGGGCTCACTCCTTGGTGGTTCAGCAATCTTTGCCGGAATAAATTACGACAAAAGAAAGAAGCAGGTTGACCGGATTAAAGTATTGACGGCTGAAAACGAATTGATGGAAATCGATAGGAATGCAGCTACCAAAATACCTAAATCGAAAGCTGAAATTCTGACTTATCAACAGAAAGAAGGACGGGAAGGAATTCCCGGAAAACGTTGGGTTTGGGTGATAGATTTGTCAAAATGCAGAAATGCCCGCAAATGTATGGAGGCATGCAATGGAGCTCACCATTTACGCCCTGAACAACATCATATCAATGTGTTGAAAATGCAGGATTCCAAAGACACGCCAGCTTATTATATGCCGAAACCCTGTATGCATTGTGATAATCCGCCTTGTGTGGCTGTTTGTCCGGTTGACGCCACTTTTAAACGTCAGGACGGAATTGTATTGATTGACAATGAACGATGTATCGGTTGTCGTTTTTGCATTGCAGCCTGCCCGTATAGTGCCCGCGTTTTCAATTGGGCGGAGCCACTTCATGAGCACGAAGATGAAAATCTGGTTTACAATATAGAATTGAACGTACCTCAACGTAAAGGAACAATCACTAAATGTTTGATGAGTGCTGACAGATTACGCGTGGGAAAATTACCTTACTGTGTATCAGCATGTCCTAACGGTGTTTATTATTTTGGTGACGAAAACGAAGATACCGTAACCAATGGAACAACGAAAGAAACAGTACGATTTAAAAAATTACTGGAAGATAATGGAGGCTACACTTTGATGCCGGAACTTGGAACCAAACCGAGAATTTATTATTTACCACCCAAAGGAAAAACTTATCCATTTCAGGATAAAGATAAAGAAGAGGCTGCTGAAAGATTGGAAGGATGAAAGAAGCCCTAAAAGGGAATTGGAAAAATGTTTTCTTTGAATTTATAAAAATATAAATAGTTTTAATTGAAATAAACTAACTTCACTCCCCTTTAGGGGTTGGGGGTTATATTGATAAAAATATGAATACAGATAAAATTACATCCGATTTACTACGAACCATCCGGTTAAATAAGAGTTTCATGATTTGGATGGGATTTTTAGTAGTTTCGTTGGTTGTGTGCCTGGGTGCATACGGATTGCAGTTGAAAAACGGGATGGTAGTTACCGGCTTAGGTGATTATGTGTCGTGGGGATTTTATATTGCCAACTTTGTATTTTTCGTGGCAGCCAGTTTAATAGGGATGTTGATGAGCGCTGTGCTTGGTCTTTCAGGTCAGAAATGGGCAGCACCTTTGTCACGAATTGCAGAAATAATTGCATTAGCATTTGCAATGGTGGCGGGTATTGTTATTATTTTGGATATGGGACGCCCAGAACGGCTTTTGTATGTTTTTATTCACGCCCGCATTCAGTCCCCGATACTTTGGGATATAACTGTCGTTACGGTTTATATGATAATCAGTGCCTTGTTTTTATATATTCCGCTTATTCCAGACTTGAAAATTTGCTATGACAAATTAGATAAACTTCCCCCTTTTGCCCGCAATATATATAAAATTCTTTCATTAAACTGGAACAATACACCTACACAAAAGAAAATCGTCAAACAGTCAACCCGGGTTATCGCTATATTTATCATTCCTGTGGCGTTAGCGATTCACACCGTTACATCGTGGCTTTTTGCCAGTACATCAAGAGCGGGCTGGGATTCAACTATCTTCGGACCTTATTTTGTTACCGGTGCTTTTGTGGCCGGTTGTGCGGCAGTGATAATCGCCATGTATTTCTTCCGTAAAAATTACAAGTTGGAAGAATATATTACCGATGCACATTTCGATATGATAGGAAAACTATTGGTGTTAGTCTCATTGGTTTACTTATATTTCAATCTGAATGAATATATGGTTCCTGCTTATAAAATGAAAGAAGCTGAAGCGAGACTTTTACACGATTTATTTGTTGGAAATCGTGCCATTTTATTTTGGTCAGTTCAGATTCTAGGATTGATATTACCAATTATATTGCTGTTATTCAAAAAAATGAGACAACCACTGCCCATGCTGATTATCGCAATTTTTGTGTTTGTTGCTGCTTGGTTTAAACGTTTAATTATCATTGTTCCCGTACAAGAACATCCTTATCTACCGATTCAAAATGTGCCCCAAAGTTTCAAATTTTATACCCCGACACTTGTTGAAACGCTGATCGTGCTAGCTCCGTTTGTTTTGGTTTTGATTATAATCACTATTTTAGCAAAGGTAATTCCAATAATTCCTATTAGTGAAGCAATTGAACATCAGGAAGAATCGAAATAGTTAATAGTCGGCAGTCGGCAGTTTTTAGTTCAAGATTTGTAAGATTAAAATATCAACTTTTTAGCTTATGTTTATGAAGAATAGCATTTTAAGGCTTTCAGTACTTTTTATTATTTCAGTTTTTTTTCTACACTCGTTTGCAGTAAATAACTGGAATGTGCCCGCTGATAAAAAAGCGAAAAACAGTACTATCAAATTCGATGCTTCCTCAGCTAAGCAAGGCGAGGATATTTTTACTAAAAACTGTGTTTCATGCCACGGAAATCCGGGTAAGAATAACAATCTGAAATCGCTTAACCCAATACCGCCTGATTTATCAACTGGTGATCCACAGTCGCTTACTGATGGTGAATTATTTTATATTATTACGACAGGAAGATCAATAATGCCTTCATTCCAAAGTATTTTATCAGAAGAAGATCGTTGGAAAGTCATTTCGTATATTCGCAGTTTCAATAAAAATTATGTTCAGGTTATTTCAAAATCTGAATCGAGTAAATCAAAACTGGTAAAAATAAATACGAATTTTGATTCAAAAACAAATCAAATTAAAGTTGATGTGAAAGCCAATGATAAAGGTGGAGTCGTTTTATTAAAAAATTCTCAAATTCAGCTTTTTGCCAACAGATACTTCGGAAAATTACAGATTGATAAAACCAAACAAACTGATGAAAACGGTACTGCCACATTCGATTTTCCAAAAGATCTTCCGGGTGATAAAACCGGAAATGTACAAATCGTCGTGCAAGTGAATGACGATACCTATGGCGAAATAGAATCCGTGGCCAAACTGAAAATCGGAATCCCAACTGATAAACCCGCTCTGAATCAGGAACGTGCTATTTGGAATGTAATGGCAAAAGCTCCATACTGGATTTTATTCCTTTATTCATTTGGCATTCTGGCTTTTATTGGAGTTTTACTCTATTTAATTTACAATCTTTACAAGTTGAGAAAAGCAACAACAGTATAATTTAAAAATCATGAAGAAACTTGCAATAATCGGACGAATTTTATTCGCATTACCCTTTGGAATAATGGGTTTGAACCATTTTTTAATGACAAATATGCTTATTGGAATGATGTCATCATTTATTCCCGGCGGTGGTTTCACAATTATACTAACAGGAGCTATGCTGATAACAGCCAGTGTTTTTATCATGTTGAACAAATATGTTAAAATCGCCTGTATCTGGCTTGCGACACTATTGTTTTTATTTATTACAACCATTCATATTCCACATTTATTTACAGATAACTGGCAAATAGCATTAATGGAATTACTTAAAGATACTGCATTAATGGGTGGTGCCATAATGATTGATTTGTATCTTGAGTCTCAGAAAAAAGAAAAAACGAAAGAAAATAATTATGAAAAAAATTGCATTTGTATTCATTGTTTTGTTTCAGCTGACTTTCAGCATGTCAGCTCAGGTCGATAAATCGCCTGATGTCGGAATAGTGGAACATTTGGGTTCAACGCTTCCATTGGATTTGAAGTTTATTAATGATAAGTTTGAATCGGTAACTTTGAAGGAATTGATTAATAAACCAACCATTCTTTCATTTGTTTATTTTGATTGCCCTGGACTTTGCAGTCCACTGTTAGAAGGTTTAGGCGACGTGATTCAAAAAACTGATATGACGCTCGGAAAAGATTATCAGGTTATTACAATCAGTTTTAATTTCAGGGATACTCCTGAAAAGGCAAAAGAAAAAAAGAAACGTTTCACCGAAAGGTATGCAAAAGGAAATAGTGATAGTTGGATATTTCTGACTACTGATAGTGCTACCATTTTTAAAATTACGCATGCAGCCGGATTTATAACCAAAGCAGTAGGACTCGATTTTGTACATCCTTCTGCAATTATTGCCATAAGTCCTAACGGAATGATAACCCGTTATTTGTATGGAATTACATTTCAACCTATCGATTTTAAAATGGCATTGATTGAAGCCAATAAAGAACAACCGCGTCCTACAATTCAGAAAGTACTTCAACTTTGTTACAGCTATGACCCACAAGGACAACGTTATACGCTAGATGTTTTGAAAGTTGCCGGTTTACTGGTTGTGTTTTTCATTCTTGTGTTTGTTGTCGTTTATCTTATAAAACCAAAAAAGAAAAGATAAAGAAATAATAATCTAACATTTTAAATTTATTATTATGGAACACAAACAAAATTGTTTATCGAGCCTGACTTACTTTCAGGATTACTTGAAAATCGACCAAATTGAAAATCATTTCTTTAAATGGATCTTTATTTTTATTCTTGTTGTGACCCCATTCAGCGTTGTTAAATCATTGCCAAGCTTTGCTCGTCAGACACAAATGTCTTGTACTGCCTGTCATCCTTCATTTCCCGAATTAAATTCATTCGGACGTCAGTTTAAAGCAAATGGTTATACTTTGACAGCAGTATCTACAATTACCGATCAGGGTGATACATTAAAACCCAGAACCAGACTAAATTTATTAAATAATTTGCCATTGTCGGTGATGGCACAAACAGCTTTTACAAATGTAGCCATGGATGTTCCCGGACAACAAAATAACTCGGGGGCATTTCCACAACAATTAAGTTTGTTCTTTGCAGGACAAATTACTCCACATATCGGAACATTTATTCAGATGACTTACGCTGATGGAAGTTTTGGAATGGATAATGCTGATATACGTTATGCAAATACAACCAATATCGGGTCAAAAAGCTTGCTTTATGGCTTGACCTTGAATAATAATCCAACTTCACAAGATCTTTGGAATACTTCACCGGCATGGAGATTCCCATATGCAAGTTCATCTGCAGCTCCAACGCCTGCAAAAGCAACCATGATTGAGCAAATGGGTGGTCAGGTTGCGGGTTTAGGGGCATATGCACTTTTCAATGATCTGATCTTTGCCGAATTTTCTGCTTATCACAGTGCTTCAATCGATGGAGCAAATCCTCCCGACTCTACCGGTACTCAGGTAATAAAGCTTTTTGCACCCTATTGGCGTGTAGCCCTGCAACATCAATTTGGTGAAAATTATTTAGAGTTAGGAACATTTGGAATAGCTTCAAATAATTTTATTTCAGGAATTTCAGGACCAATGAACAAATTTACTGACATTGGAATAGATTTGCAATATGAAAGAACATTAGCTTTTGGCTCATTATCATTACATTCTTCATTAATCAATGAAAATGAGATACGTGATAATTCTATTGAAACAAATTACAAGTTTCAGTCTTTTAAAATAGATGGAAATTTATATCTAAAGAATGGAATGGGTGCAACGATTGGATATTTTAATAATACTGGAAGTGCCGATGTGGTTAATTTTCCTAATGGTAATAATCAACCGAACAGCAGTGGTTTGATATTACAGCTGGAGTATTTACCATGGTACAATACAAAATTTGCTGCTCAATATGTAGCTTATCAAAAATTTGATGGGAGTGCAACAAATTATGATGGTGCAGGTAGAAATGCCGCCAATAATAATACAATATATTTACTAGCCTGGCTTAGTTTTTAAAAAAGTAAATTTAATTTAATAAAATAATTAATCATGACAAATAAATTTTCATTAGGAGTATTCGTATTAATTGGATTTTTAGCAATTAGTACAAGTGTTTTAGCTGGAAAGCCAAAAGCAATGATCACCACTGTGAAATTAGAAAAAATTAATCCTAAAATGGTTAACGAAGGGAAAGCATTATTCACTTCAAAATGTTTTATGTGCCACGAATTGGATAAAAACAAAGTAGGTCCAGCTTTAAGGACTGTAACAAAAGATAGAAAACCAGAATACATTATGAATGTAATTTGGAATCCGACAGGAATGGAAAAGAATGATCCGACATTCAAAGGTTTAATGAAAAAATTCAATAATGTTCCTATGCCTGATCCGAATTTAACTCAAGATCAAGTACGATCAATACTTGAATATCTTCGATCTGTTGCAAAATAGATTCATATTAAAGATAGCTTTTTTTTAAAATCAACGAAAGTTGGTTTTAGATTTGCGATTTTATATTTAAATTTGGAGTAACTAATTTAGCGCAATAAGAAAAATCAAAAATAATGTACTATGAGTGAGGAGTTTGAAAAAAAGAAATATGTAAGTTATCTTGATGATCCGGGAAAATACAAAGGAATTTTTTCCTGGATTTTCACGATGGATCATAAACGGATTGGCTTGCTATATTTGTATGCCATTGTAGTTCTATTCTTTGTAGGTGCACTTATGGGTATGCTGATGCGTATTGAATTGATTGCTCCGGGTGAAACCATAATGAAACCTCAGACTTACAATGGTGTATTTACTGTTCATGGTATCATCATGGTATTTATGGTGGTAATTCCGGGATTATCGGTTATTTTCGGTAATTTCTTTTTGCCGATATTGATTGGTGCTAAAGATGTTGCGTTTCCAAAATTAAACCGTTTTTCCTGGTGGGTTTATA
This sequence comes from Bacteroidales bacterium, assembly GCA_038244215.1. Classification (GTDB taxonomy): domain Bacteria; phylum Bacteroidota; class Bacteroidia; order Bacteroidales; family Paludibacteraceae; genus Paludibacter. Next base: position 588 of record JBBRTR010000131.1, on the reverse strand, counting down.
TTTTTGGTTGTATGCTGGCAGTAGCATCACAATTTATGCAAGATGGACCTCCCGATACAGGTTGGACATTTTATGCACCTTATAGTACAACCACCGGAACGAACGTAATAATGGCTACTTTCGCAGCGTTTGTTCTTGGTTTTTCATCCATTCTGACCGGTTTAAATTTTATTGTGACCATTCATCAATTGCGTGCTCCCGGAATGAAATTTATGAATATGCCTTTATTCTCATGGGCGATTTATGCAACTGCCTGGACTCAACTTCTGGCAACGCCTATTATTGGTATTACTCTTCTCATGTTGATTGCTGAGCGGCTTTTCGGCATTGGATTTTTTAATCCTGCTTTGGGTGGAGATCCGGTTTTGTTTCAGCATTTGTTTTGGATTTATTCGCATCCTGCGGTTTATATTATGATTCTTCCGGCATTAGGTGTGATTACTGAAATTATTCCTACGTTTTGTCAAAAGAGAATATATGGTTATAAAGCAATTGCATTCTCAAGTTTAGCCATTGCCTTTGTCGGATTTCTGGTCTGGGGTCACCACATGTTTACATCAGGTATGAGTGATCAGGCTCGTTGGTTTT
>JBBRTR010000130.1:0-7856 GCA_038244215.1 Bacteroidales bacterium | reverse complement strand
AGTTCATAAAGTTCATAAAGTTCATAAAGTTTATAAAGTTCATAAGTTCATAAAGTTCGTAAACTTTACAAACTTTACGAACTTTTAACTTTATAAACTTTACGAACTTTTAACTTTACAAACTTTACAAACTTTACAAACTTTACAAACTCCTTAAATCAACTTATTAGTTGCTGTATCCGGGAAAATGATAGCAGGTTTGAATGTTCTTGCTTCTTCCATTTCCATCATGGCGAAAGCCATAATAATCACTATATCACCCGGTTGAACTAAACGTGCAGCAGCTCCATTAATGCAAATCACGCCTGATCCGCGTTTCCCCGGAATTACGTAAGTTTCAAAACGTGCACCGTTATTATTGTCGACAATGCTTACTTTTTCGTTTGCAATCACATTGGCAGCATCCATTAAATCTTCGTCGATGGTTATACTTCCTATATAATTCAAATTAGCTTCGGTAACCGAAACCCTGTGAATCTTTGATTTTACAACGTGAACTAACATAGTTTATAATTTTTCAATTCTCAATTTTCAATTCTCAAATTGGAAATGTTATTTATATTTTATATTATCAATCAACCTTACTTCGCCGCAAAAAACGGTTATACAACCTGTCGTTGGCTTTGACCAATCAGTAACTGACTGCAAAGTTGAAGAATCTACTATTTCGAAATATTCCACTTCAAGTTCTGAAACTGCATTAATCTTTTCGATTACATTCTTTTTCAGTTCATTTGGACTTAAATCGGGCACAAAGTTACGACTTTCGAAGAGAACTTTGGAAATTTCCACGGCTTTTTTACGTTGCTCAGTTGACAGTCTTTCGTTCCTACTACTCAATGCTAATCCGCTTGACTCACGAACTATCTCACAATCAATAATCTCCACATCGAAATTCATTGTTTTGACCATGTGGTGAATGATAGCAAGTTGTTGAAAATCTTTTTTTCCAAAGTATGCTTTATTCGGTTGAACCAAAGTAAAGAGTTTACTCACGATCTGAACAACACCATTGAAATGTCCGGGACGGAATTTTCCTTCCATAACTTTGTCAAGTCCGTCAAAATCGAAATCAAACCTAGAATTCATTTCGACATTCGAGTAAATTTCACTTGCATCAGGAGCAAAAATTAAATTACAACCGGCGCTTTCGAGCAGTTGAGCATCACGGTTTAAATCGCGTGGATATTTTGCCAAATCAATCGGATTGTTGAATTGTGTTGGATTTACAAAAATGCTAACCACGCAACTGTCATTTTCAACTGAACATCGCTTTACCAACGATTTGTGACCATCGTGCAAAGCACCCATTGTAGGAACAAATCCAATGGATTTTCCTGCAGATTTAAAAGAAGATATTTCAGTTTTGAGGTCACCCAAGTTTTGGATTATTTTCATCGTTAATTTGTATTCTTTATCAAAAAAATAATTGTAAATGTTTCGTGAAAAATCGCGTGCAAAAGTAGTAAAAGTAATTGTATTAATGACCGAAACCACCCGATATAAAAACCATTTCCAGGCTATTTTGGTTGAGAAAGTCTGCATTTTGTAACAAAGGCATTTGATTCCGGTCAACTGAAAGAAAACAGTTTAGTGATATCTTGGTTAAACTTTTATAAATCAAGCGTTGACCCATTACGGTAATTTTCGAAGTGACGCTTTTTAATTAATTGATTGATTGTGACTTAGTTTCTTTTTGTGTGAATGTGTTTTTTGTAATAGTTATTTGTGTGATAAGTGTAGTTAACATTTGTCACTTTAGGTCTTGTTTATATCCGATTTTTTTTATATATCTTTGCATACCGAAAATATCCCTAAGCATCGGATTTAAAATAGCATGAAAAAAGTTACTAAAGTGTTGTATATTTCGCAAGAAATATTTCCTTATTTACCGGAATCTGAATTATCAAATATGGGTAGGTATCTGCCACAGGCAGTGCAAGATCGGGGTCGTGAAACACGTACTTTTATGCCGAAATTTGGTGCTGTAAATGAACGTAGAAATCAACTTCACGAAGTAATACGATTGTCGGGAATGAATCTGATTATAGATGATACGGATCATCCGTTAATTATCAAAGTTGCTTCCATTCAGTCGGCACGTATGCAGGTTTATTTTATTGATAATGATGATTATTTTCATCGAAAAAATACGATTGCCGATGAAAATGGTGTTGAATTTGAAGATAACGATGAACGTACCATTTTCTTTGTACGCGGCGTGATGGAAACGGTGAAAAAGCTTCGCTGGACTCCGGATGTCATTCATTGTCAGGGTTGGATGACCGCTTTGGCGCCTTTATATATTAAGAAAGCGTATAACGACGATCCGTTTTTTAAACATTCGAAGGTAGTTTATTCGGTTTTCAATGATGATTTTAAAAATCCTTTTCGTAGTTTATTTGCCGAACGCCTTTTGTTGGAAGGAATAGAAAAGAAACATGTGGTGCAGGTGAAAGACAAAGTAATTGATTTTGTGGCACTTTCGAAACTGGCAATTGATTATTCGGATGCGGTTATTCAGTCGAGTCCGGTAGTAAACAAAGACGTTTTGGAATACGTTGTTTCTAAAAAACTGAAATTTCTACCCTATCAGAATGATGAGGATTATGCCGATGCATATGTTCAGTTTTATGATAGTCTTTAAAAAATAATTCAAAAATTGACATACAGTTTTAATCAGGAATTGTCAATTGTTCAGGTGTTTATTTAACTCTCAATTCAGTCAATCTTTTTTTTCATTTTACATGAAACCGTATTCAATCTTCCTACTGATTTTTATATCATTCTTCTTTTTTTCCTGTGCCGACGATTTAGCTACTCTTGGGGTTGGTATTCAACCAACCGGCGATGCAATTCAAATTGCAACTGATACTTTTCATGTTACGACCGAAAATGTATTCGTTGGAAATATGGTTCAACGACAGGACTCATTCTTATTAGGTACTTTTTATGATACCAAATATGGAACAACAACAGCTGATATTTTAGCACAAGTAAACTGTCCGGTTGGTTTTAAATTTCCGCCACGTTCAGTTCCCGATTCGGCTAAGATTGTTTTGTATTATAAATCATGGTTTGGAGATTCTTATTCTCCAATGGATGTTAATATTTATGAAATGAATAAAAGTACTTTCCAGTATACAACTGCGTACCCTTCCTCTCTTGACCCGAATGTTTATTCTGACAAATCGATTTTATTATCCCACAAAACTTTTTCGGCAAAAGACGCATTGAAAACACGTACGGATTCAACTTCCATCATGTTCAAATTATCAACTTCTTTTGTTCAACGTTTTTTCCCGGATACAACTAAAGCATATTATACAGGTGAAACCGATTTTACAAATAACTTTTTCAAGGGAATGTATATTACTGCTAATTACGGAGCTGCTACTATGCTCAATATTGAACAAATCGATCTGGAATATTATTACCATTACACGTATAATAAACTTGGAAAAGACACAGTTATAAATAATATAATTGATTTTCCGGCAAATAAGGAAGTGCGTCAGGTAAACCGTTTCCTTCATCCGGATACAACTTCTGTTAAACAACAATTAAATGCGAAACCGGAAGTAAATTATATTGCTTCGCCTGCTAATATCCAGACACGCGTTAATGTTCCATTGAATAAAATGAGTAAACGGATGTTGGCTGGAATTGGAAATAAAAAGCTAATTATGAACAGTGCCATTTTAAAAGTGGAAGTAACAGATTTGGATACTACAGCTCTTGCAACTCCATTAGTGAGATATATTTTATTGATTAAAGAATCAACATTAAACGATGGCTTCTTTAAAAATAATAAACTTCCATCTGATATCGATGCTATTTTAGGAACATTTACGTCAGCCTTAAACAGTGATACAAATAAATACGAATATTACTATTCATTTAATTTGGCAAAATTAATAGCAAACGAGATTAAGATTGCAAATGGTTCAGAACTTGCTGAAACATTAAAAATGAGATTAGTTCCTGTAAGTATTACTTCAACAACAAATAGTCAGTCTGGAGCTGTAACAATGACAGCCGTAAAACAACAACATTTGTTAAATGCAGTTACAATTAAAAGCGGTAAAAATACAACTTCACCTATGAGAATTAATGCAGTATATAGTGGTTTCTAAACAGAATTGAAAACATAAAAAAAATGCAGCAGAAAATTATTTCTGCTGCATTTTTTTAGTGCGCCGAGCATGGCGAGTATATTTGACGGTTCAAGTCCGTTATGGGGGCTATCAGTTGCCAACCATTAGCTCAAGGCAAGGGTGTCCATCGTGAGGTGGAATCTGAAGGAAGCCAGCGGCAAAATTCCGGTCGGAGGAACACGAACATTATCAGGTATATACTGTGGATAAGTCTGCTAAACAAGACAAAATCCCATAAACTGAACGGAAACAGTATGTATAAATGATGCCGACACATGGAATGGAGGTTACTCGTCTTACCTCGGGAGGTCTCACAGACGTATTTCAACGTACGGCTAACAATTGCTGTGAGAAGTCAGCAGAGGTCATAGTATTTGGAAGTAATGAGTCGACAAATGTGAATCAGAAAGTCGGAGGTCTCACAATTCAAAGAAGGACTGAATCTTGCAGTTGGATAGTAAATGAATGTTACCTAACGAGATTAACGATAGTCAGATGCTCGATATGAGGCTCCTAACAAAAGAATAGGACGGAATCCGAAGAATAAGTTAGAGTGACTTTACTCAATGGGATAACTGAAAACAACATCCGCACATTGAAAAATGTAAAGCAAGAAACCGCCGTATACCGAACGGTACGTACGGTGGTGTGAGAGGACGAAGCGGGAACTAATCCCGTTTCTCCTACTCGATTGTCTGATCTTATTTCTGTCGGATAAAAATCTGGATCGGCGTTCCGGTGAAATCGTATTTCGAACGGATTTTATTTTCAAGAAAACGTTTGTATGGATCTTTTACGTATTGAGGCAGATTGGCAAAAAATACAAAAGTTGGAATTTGCGTTCCCGGAAGTTGAGTTACGTATTTAATGCGGATAAATTTACCTTTCAATGCCGGAGGTGGATAATTTTCAATCAACGGCAACATGTATTCATTCAACTTGGCTGTCGGAACTTTACGTTGTTTGTTTTCATAAACTTCAACGGCTGATTCCAATACTTTCAGAATGCGTTGTTTGGTAGTTGCCGAAGTAAAAATGATTGGGAAATCGACAAATGGAGATAAGCGTTCACGGATTGTTGCCTCAAACTTCTTGATGTCATTCGATTCTTTGTTTTCAATCAAATCCCATTTGTTTACACAAATTACTACTCCTTTTTTGTTTTTTTGAATCAACGAAAAGATATTCAAGTCCTGACTTTCGAGACCACGCGTGGCATCGAGCATCAAAATACAAACATCGCAGTTTTCGATGGCACGTATAGAACGAACAACCGAATAATATTCGAGATCTTCATTTACTTTTGCTTTTTTACGAATTCCGGCTGTGTCGACCAAATAGAAGTCGTGTCCGAATTTATTGAACCGGGTATAAATAGAATCGCGCGTTGTTCCGGCTATGTCGGTAACAATGGTACGTTCTTCGCCTATAAATGCATTGACGATAGAGGATTTTCCGGCATTTGGACGACCTACCACAGCAAAACGCGGCAATTCTTCTTCAAGTTCGTCGGAATAATCAGATTTGAAATAGGTGAGAAGTTTATCCAGAAAATCACCGGTTCCTAGACCGGTCATGGCTGAAATCATGTAAGGTTCGCCGAGACCGAGTTTATAGAATTCAGCGGAGTTGTATTGCCACTCAAAAGTATCGGCTTTGTTGGAAACTAACATGACCGGTTTGGCGTTTCCACGCAAAATTTGCGCTACTTCCAGATCATAATCGGTAATTCCGTTTTGAATATCAACCAGAAACAAAATTATATCGGCTTCTTCGATAGCCAGCACAACGTGTCGTTTGATTTCACCTTCAAATACGTCTGAAGAGTTGATAACCCAACCACCCGTGTCGATGACCGAAAATTCACGACCTTCCCATTCACTTTTGCCATATTGGCGGTCGCGTGTGGTTCCGGCTTCATCATCTACTATGGCTCTTCTGGTTTTGGTGAGCCGGTTAAAAAGGGTCGATTTGCCCACGTTCGGGCGACCCACAATTGCTACAATATTTCCCATTGTTTTTTTGTAATCTAAGTTTGTTAGATGTTTACTTTCTTTTTTATCATTCTACGTCTGTTTTCTCAAACCGATGTAGTGGGTGAAAATATTTTCAGGATTAAAAGAACTTTTTTGGTCAAAACAATAAAACTTTTCCAAAGTCATGACCAACTTTAGAAAAGCTTCAATATTTCGTTTGCAAAAGTAGAACATATTTTTGGAATTACCAAACCAAGAAATTTCCTCGTTTAAAAGAACTTCTTCTTAAACCAAAAAGCTACATTTACGAGTGCAATCATAACAGGAACTTCTACCAAGGGTCCGATAACGGCAGTAAATGCTTCGCCAGAATTAATCCCAAAAATAGAAATAGCAACCACAATAGCTAATTCAAAATTGTTACTTGCAGCTGTGAATGATAATGTGGTTGCCTGTTCGTATGTTGCTCCCATTTTTTTACTCATAAAGAAAGACAGCACAAACATAACAACAAAGTAGATTACCAAAGGAATAGCTATTCGGAATACATCAAAAGGGATTTTTACAATATATTCGCCTTTAAGTGAGAACATAACAACAATGGTAAACAACAAAGCAATAAGTGTGAGTGGCGATATTTTCGGTACAAACTTAGTTTCGTACCACTGAACACTTTTTACACGAGTCAGAATAAAGCGAGTCAGAAAACCTGCTATCATGGGAATACCCAAATATATGAATACACTTTTGGCAATGGCAGCCATTGTAATTTTTGAAACTGAATCATTTACCGGAAGACCAAACCAGCCGGGGAGTATAGCAATAAACACATAGGCATACACTGAGAAAAGGAATACCTGAAATAGTGAATTGAATGCAACCAATCCGGCTGCATATTGGCGGTCGCCTTTTGCAAGATCATTCCAAACAATTACCATAGCGATACAACGTGCCAGACCAATCAGAATCAGTCCGTACATATAGTGAATGTTGAATTGCAAGAAAATAATTGCCAGCAAGAACATAAATACCGGTCCGATAATCCAATTTTGAACTAATGATAAACCAAGTATTTTGGTGTTTTTGAAAACTTTTCCTAACTCATCATATTTTACCCTTGCCAATGGCGGATACATCATAATTATCAGCCCAATGGCAATAGGTATATTTGTAGTTCCAACTGAGAAACTGTTCCAGAATGCTGCAACATCAGGACTTGACCAACCGGCAAAAACGCCAATGAACATGGCAAGGAATATCCATAATGTCAGGTAACGGTCAAGAAACTTAAGTCGGGTTTTCATAATTCCGGTTTGATTTGTTCTACATAGAATTTGTAAAATCTTTCTTTTATCTCATCACGGACACGAATAAATTCATCCCAAATGAATTCGTCTGTTCCAACAGCATCACTTGGATCATCAAAACCCATGTGTAAGCGGTGTTTTACTTTACCGATAAATGCCGGACAGTTTTCGTTTGCTCCACCACAAACGGTAATTACATAATCCCATTCCTCATCAATATATTTATCCACAGAATCAGATGTATGTGTGCTAATGTCGATACCTGCTTCTGCCATTGCTTTAACTGCTTTTGCATTTAGTTTTCCGCTTGCTTCTGTTCCGGCTGAACAAACAGTTAAACTGCTGTCGAATGATTGCAAAAAGCCCTGTGCCATTTGGCTACGACAAGAATTTCCTGTACAAAGAATTAATATTTT
>JBBRTR010000129.1:0-7872 GCA_038244215.1 Bacteroidales bacterium | reverse complement strand
TCAAACCTTTAAAACTTTATAAACCTTTCAAACCTTTCAAACCTTACAAACATTTCAAAACTTTACAAACTTTAATAACTTTACAAACTTTAAGAACTTTACAAACTTTACGAACTCTCAACTTTAAATATGTCTCTTCAATCCGAAATTCTACGCCGCCGTACCTTTGCCATTATCAGTCATCCCGATGCAGGTAAAACTACTTTGACTGAAAAGTTATTGCTTTTTGGAGGTGCAATTCACGTGGCAGGTGCTGTAAAATCAAATAAAATAAAGAAAACAGCTACATCCGACTGGATGGAAATTGAAAAACAACGTGGAATATCGGTGGCTACTTCGGTCATGGGTTTCGAATATCGAGATTATAAAATCAACATCCTGGACACTCCCGGTCACCAGGATTTTGCAGAAGATACTTACCGTACTCTCACCGCTGTCGATAGTGTTATTATTGTTGTTGATACAGCAAAAGGTGTTGAAGCACAAACCCGAAAATTGATGGAAGTTTGTCGAATGCGGAATACGCCGGTCATGATTTTCGTCAATAAAATGGACCGTGAAGGAAAAGACGCTTTCGATTTGCTCGACGAACTAGAAGCCGAACTCGGTATTGCTGTTCGTCCGCTTAGCTGGCCGATCAATCAAGGATATTCATTCAAAGGCGTATACAATATTTACAAGGAAAACCTTCAACTGTTTACGCCAAATAAGCAATCTATCAGTGAATCAATCGAACTTTCGGATATTCAAAGTCCAGAACTTGACAAACTGGTTGGAGAACATGATGCAAATAAATTGCGTGAAGATATGGAGCTGATTAACGGCGTTTATTCTGAATTTGACACACAAAAATACCTCGAAGGACAATTGGCACCCGTATTTTTTGGAAGCGCGCTGAATAATTTCGGTGTAAAAGAATTGCTTGATTGTTTTGTTGAAATAGCTCCATTTCCCAGACCAATTCAGTCGAAAGAACGCGAGGTTAATCCATTTGAAGAAGCATTTTCGGGATTTGTTTTTAAAATCCATGCCAACATGGATCCAAATCATCGCAGCTGTATCGCTTTTGTGAAAATTTGTTCCGGCAAATTTGAACGGAACGTAAATTATAAACATATCCGTCATGGTAAAATGATGCGTTTCTCCTCTCCTACCGCTTTTATGGCTCAAAAAAAAGAAACAGTTGATGAAGCATATGCCGGAGATATTGTTGGTTTGCCCGATACCGGCAACTTCAAAATCGGTGATACATTAACCGGAGGTGAAGAACTACATTTCAAAGGCATTCCGAGCTTTTCGCCAGAAATGTTTAAATACATTGAAAATGCCGACCCAATGAAAACCAAACAGTTGGATAAAGGCATTAATCAATTAATGGACGAAGGTGTGGCACAGTTATTTACCAATCAATATAACGGACGAAAAATTATCGGGACAGTTGGTCAACTTCAGTTCGAAGTAATTCAATACCGTCTTTTACACGAATATAACGCACAATGCCGCTGGGATCCAATTTCATTATACAAAGCTTGCTGGATTGAAAGCGATGATGCTGTTGAACTGGATAACTTCAAAAAACGCAAGGCTCAATATATGGCCAAAGACAAGGAAGGACGTGATGTTTTTCTTGCCGATTCAGGTTATGTACTCCAAATGGCACAGAATGATTTCAAAAATATCCGGTTCCATTTCAGTTCGGAATTCTAACTTATCAGAAACTCTGTTTTAATCTGGCATAAACAAAATTCATGTTTTGTCTTCCGCTACCTGTATACCTGAGGATTTGTCCGGTAAAAGACAATTCAAGGTTGTCGGTAAGCGAAATACTCACGGCAGGAATAATGAAATAAAGTTTGTTCTGTAGGTTTCCAATTCCGGAAAGTGAACAGTTTAGCAACGGAGTAATCGGATATGAAAGTGAACCGAATAGTGAGAATCCTGAGATAAAAAGATTTTTGGCACTCAGATTGGCTGATGTTAGCTGATCTAAAGAAAAAATATCCGTGGAGTTTTTATTTCCGTTATAAAGTGCTTCAAACTGAAGAAATAAGGAATTTTTGAATGTATAGTTGTAACCGACAGATGCCAGAAAAATACCGGTACTGTCTGCAAAATGACTCAAGGGTCTGAAATAACTTGCTTCACCTGTAAATCCGCCTTTTCCAAGTTGTCCTGACCAACCAGTTCCAATGATAAAATCGGTCTGATCGACCATTCCGCCTAAAAACTGAATATCATAATTCCATTTGTTGAACCGGTAAAGTCCCGCCAGTGTGACTTTCTTTTGATAATTCTCTTTCGCCACAAGCTCAAGAACAGATGAAGATGTTGCATAATACTGAACCCGAACGGCATCGCTTCCGGGTTTTTCCTCGTAATCGAAATCAAAGTAAGAATAACTGTTGAAAATATCATTTGGATTCCAGACAAAATTTTGTCCCCAATTAACGCGTTGCCGCCCAATAGTAATCTGGAATTTATTATTTGAATATTGAAGCCAGAGCCTGTCAACAGACGTATTGAAAAGATAATCTTTCCCTTCGAGCCAGTTTTTACTCAGTTTCACAATGCCGTTATCGGTTTCAAATGAAGTATTATAACCTGGAAAACGTGTAAAGATATTACCAATCACAAACCTATTGCGGAGTTCGAGAGCGGCTGTAAATGAGGAGGAAATAAACCATTTAAAGTTAAGTCGGTTGTGAATAAGGTTGGAATTAATCAACTGAGTTTTAAAATCCTGAAAAATAAAGGACTGCATGTCTTTTACATATCCGTTTAGGGTTAGATTGCTGACTTTGGTTGAATCCTGAGCCGAAAGAAACACCGGAAGAAAAATAGCCAGCAAAAATAATCTTTTTATCACTTTGGTAACCATACAACCACTTTATCCGGATTATTTCTTTACCGTGTCGTCAATTACCTTTCCATCTTCAATGGTAATAATGCGACGAGCTTTTTTCATCACTCGGGCATCGTGGGTGGAAAATATAAAGGTTATGTTTTCTTCTTTATTCAGTTTTTCCATGATTTCAAGCAGGTTCTCTGTTGATTTGGAATCAAGATTTGCGGTTGGTTCATCAGCCAGAATAAATTTCGGTTTCGATGCCAAAGCACGTGCCACAGCCACCCGTTGTTGTTGTCCACCCGAAAGTTTGTTCGGACGGTTATTCGTTTTATTGGTCAGTCCGACGGCTTCTATCAGTTCCAACGTTCGTTTTTCCATCAAGCTTTTACTTAATCCCTGAAGTTGCATGATAAACTCAATATTTTCCTTTACCGTCAACACCGGAATCAGATTATACGACTGAAAAACAAAACCGATATTATTCATCCTGAATTCAGTCTTTTTCCATTCACTAAGTTCGGTAATATTCACACCGTCGATAATAACTTCGCCTTCCGTGGGACTATCAAGTCCGCCCATGATATTCAGTAAAGTCGTTTTACCTGAACCAGATGGTCCGACAATAGAAGCAAATTCTCCTTGTTGAAACGTCAGATTAATCCCATTCAATGCCTGAAACGGCATGGTTTTAGGATCATAGATTTTTGTAATTCCTTTAATTTCAATTATATTCATAATTTCATCGATTTATAGTCCATCTGATTATTCCGTCCGGGTGGCTTCCGCCGGATTGAGTTTAAGTGCTTTATAAGCAGGATATAAAGCAGAGAATATTCCTGTAACAATAACCATAATGCCGGTTATTATCAGCATGTTCAGATCTATTTTTAGATAGATAACCGACGAATAACCAACACTTGTGTATGCTTCTTTCCAAAAATAGAGATTTAATCCGGCTTTTTCAAAGTACTTACTTACCACATAACCGAAAATTAGTCCTACGAAACCACCTGTTATTGAAAGATAAACAGTTTCGAGCATAATCATAAAAAATATCCTCGCTTTATTCATCCCCACAGCCATCAACATTCCCAGTTCTTTTACACGTTCCATAACAACCATCAACATTGTGTTGATAATTCCAAAACACAAAGCAAGCAAAATGATAAACACAAAAATATATAAATACTGGTTCATGGCACTAATCAGAGAACCTGCTTCTGGACTGAGTTCGGTCCAGTTTTGTATTTCAAGAGTCGGAAATTCAGTTTTCAGTTGATCACGAACTGCTTCCGATTTATTATTATCTTTCAGTAAAACAGCTATTTCGTGCGCTTCTGTTGTTCTCAGTCCGGTCAGTGAACAAAGATCGTTATAACGTACAAAAATGGTTGATTCGTCAAACATCGTATTATCCGTTTCGAAGATACCAACCACCCGAAATGCACCTGAAGTGATATTCATATTCACATCCTGAACCGTAATAACAATCTTTTTATTCAGATTTACTTTCAACTTTTCAGCCAATTTCTTACCGATAACCACCGCATTTCGTTTGTTTGAACCGAAATAATTACCTTCAATTATCTTTGTATAAACATTCGTTACTTTTCTTTCGACATCAGGAACAACGCCTAGAATACGCACACCCGTATTTGATTCAGCCGATGCAACCATTGAACTTATAACCAATCGTTTGCTTACGCCTGCCACTTCTTTTTCCAATTGAATTCGTTTGACAATACTGTCAGCATTAGAAATGCGGAGTGAAAAATCATTATTATCCAGAAAACCCCGACGATGAATCTGAATGGAGGAAATTTCGGTTCGAATAACAGCTTGAATGCGGGAATCCATCATCCCGTTCATAAAAGCAATAAGAAAAACACCAGCAAAAACGCCGAGCCCTACTGCTGTGAGAACAGTGAAACTCCGTAATTTATTGCGCCATATATTTTTCCAGGATAAAGACCAAAGCATAGCAATATCTTTTTAGTTGTGAATAGCGTTTATTATATTCAGTTTCCGGATGTTCAACACCGGATAAATACCAATAAGCAAAGTAATAATAAAGATGGAAAGTGCCTGTACATAAAAGACAGAAGGTGTCAGAGAAAAGTACATGGCCGGATCAAAGCCCATCTGAATCATCATTTCACCAGCTTGTCCGGTAAGCGGAATGGGATGATACAGATAATAAACCAGAATCGGAATACTAACCATAATCCCCGTGACAACGCCGATCATCCCGATAAAAATAGTTTCAAGAACCATCACGATCATCAGTTTGTACTTTTGCATCCCAACGGCGATAATCACTCCAAATTCCTTTTTCCGTTCGGCCATCATCATCATGATAGTACCAAAAATACCAAACGCGATAATCATATACAATACCGCTTTCATAATGTATCCGCCTGCACGATCGCTGTCAATCTGTTTCACAAGCATTTCGTTCATTTGCTTCCAGTCGGTTACTTCCAAATTTGCCGGCAGTTCTTTTATCAATTCGGTTTTTGTTACATTCATTTCGTCATTATCATGAACCATAACTACCATCGAAGTCAGTAAACCGGAAGCTGAAAACAGATTCTGACAGTTTTTTAAATCCATCAACACTAAGGTTCGGTCCAATTCAGGTGCCGGATGTTTAATAATTCCGCGAACCGGATATTTTCCGGCTGCACTGACACCATGATAACCCTGACCGATTAAAACCAGCGTATCGTTTACCTGCAATTTTAGAAACTTCGCAAGCGAACTTCCGAGTAAAATGCCTTCATCACCTGATTTAAGAAAATGTCCTGCTACTATTTTTCCTGAAATATCGGTTATTTTATCTTCTGACACTGGGTTTATTCCCAAAACCATCACCCCTTTTGTCACGTCTTCAGATGAAGCCAAACAATAGGTTTCGAAACGTGGAGAATAAAGCGTAATATCGTTGATTCCTTTTATTTCCGATTCGATTTTCGGATTCATTTCAAAGGAATTATTAATCACTTTGTCGTTCCAGTATCCTTTTTGATGAATCTGCAGATAACCGGAATAGGAATTGACAATGGAACGAATGTACTGAGCATAAGAACCTTCCTGCATGGAACTCATAAAAGCCGCCAGCAAAACACCAAAAAATATTGATGCCGATGTAATAAGTGTTCGACGCTTATTGCGCCATAAATTCCGCCAGGCCAGTTTTAAATAATTTGTCATTTTGAATAAAAATTACAATTCTAATTTCAATGTACCTGCTGACTTTCTTTCTTCATGTTTTGTTGAGAAAAGAAACTGTTGCTAATCGGTTTATTAAAAATCATGCTTTTGGTTATGAGTATAGTTTTATTGTCCTTGTTTTCAACCGGAATAATTTCAAGTCGCGTTGGTATATCTCTGTCGCCCATTCGTTTGACATCAGATGCATTCATCACGTTTATAAGCGCCATATCTTCGTCATAATATTCAATTTTCCACTGATTAAAACCATCAACGGTTATCCAAACGATCACTTTTCCCCAAGTTACAGCAGCGTTGGGAAGCGGTGTCATTTCAATTTTATAGCAAAGCACATCCCTTACTTTTTCCTTTACAATTAACTTATGGGTATAATCATTCACAATGGAAGATTCTTTGACTAAATCATCGTTCGTAAAATCAGAACCCATCCACGATTGCATCATCATGGAAGGCGGCACTTTTATCATTTTTTCGATAGAAGGCAACCAGTTCCACATGTCCGATTTTATTTTCAGAAATGCCTGACCTTTTTCTTTTGCAGGCGAAGTAATCACAATCAATGCAAAACCATTGTTTTTTTCCCAACTTTTCATGGTCATTGAACGAGTCCAAGTGTGACGAACAATCGTCATGGTCATTTCTCCCTGACTGGTAGTTCCACGAGTTTTTTCGTCCGATTTTATAACGATTTCTTTGGCTGTAAAATTTTGACCGTAAACCGTGTTGCTAAATATTATCAATACAAATAATATTATTTTTTCTATTTTCAAATTTAGTCTCATAACTATTTTTATCTTTAATTGCAAAGTAACACTATTAAACAACGCTTGTCGTCCCAACTTTCGAAATCGGGACAAATTCAGCATTAATTAACTAAAATGTATTGCCTAAAAAACACTTGGGACATTCAGATTGTTCTGAATATTGTTTCTGGTTCGTATAAAATCGCCGGGAGTGGAACCTGTCATCTCTTTGAAAACACGGTTAAATGCAGATTTGGAATTAAAGCCACAGTCGAGTGCAATAGCTAGTATTGTAAGGTTTTTGTATTCAGGGGAAGTAGCTCTTTGTTTGAACTCTTCCAGTCGATACCTGTTTATAAATTCAAAAAAATTACAATGGAATTCTTTATTGATGACTTTTGAAAGTTGATGAGAAGGTATTTTCAGATTTTTTGCAAGATCGTGAATGGTTAGTGTAGGCTCCAGATGCGGTTTTTCATTTTTCATTAATTCCTTCAGTTGAAAAGCTTCCTGTTTGAAATGTTTTTCATTGTGCTGATTTTCAGTGAGGACACTTTCAGATATTCCAGTTTTTTCAATTTCAAGCGGGGCGGAATTTCCGTTGATACTAAAAACTTCGCCTTGCTGATAACCCCAAAATCCCAAAAAGAAAATAAACAAGACCAGTGTTACGAAGAAATAATAATCGGTAAAAACCATGGAATGAAAGCCATAATAGGAAATTAATCCCAATGGAAAAATTAAAATACAAATAGTGGCAAATGATCCTACTAATCTGCGTAACCACAATAAATCAATATTTTCGCGGTAGGAATACACCTGAAGCACATTGTCTTTGTAATCTTTCAAGAGTTTATAGCTTGCATAAATAAAATAGGCAAAATACACCGTCATTAAAATAGCTATAGGAAAATAATAAAGTGGGAACAATTCTTTTCCTTCAATAAAAAGAAGTCTCTCTTTGGCAGGGTATAAGAAAAATGATAAACTGAAAACTTCGTACAAAATGACAGGTATGATCTGCCAGGTAATTCCTTCCCATTTATT
>JBBRTR010000128.1:0-7899 GCA_038244215.1 Bacteroidales bacterium | reverse complement strand
CTCAGTTTGAACAAGAAGTGGAAGTACCTCAGACTGCTGAAAAAACACCACCTCCGCCTCCACCGCCTGCTCCGATTCCTATTAGTCAACTCAAAATTGTAAATAATACTGTTGAAACAGAAGGTGTGAAGATAATTTCAGAAACTTCTGAAAAGGAAGCAATCCCAATCAGCAAATCAATTCCGGTTACAGAAACGGAAGAGCCGGATGTTCTATTCAGAATAGTCGAAAGTCCACCGGAATTTCCCGGCAATGTATTCAAATATTTATCAGAAAATATCCATTATCCTCAATCAGCAATTGAATATGGTATTCAGGGAAAAGTGATCTGCGAATTTACTGTAAATAAGGACGGATCCATTGTTGATGTAACTGTGATTAGAGGAGTTGATCAGAGTCTGGATAAAGAAGCACTTCGTGTAATTAATTCCATGCCAAAATGGATTCCGGGAAAGCAACGCGGAAAAGCAGTGAGAGTAAAATTCACGCTTCCTGTAAATTTTAAATTAATGATGTAGTGTCTTTTATAAAAAAATCCCTACAAGTATAGGGATTTTTTTATATGTCATATATCGTCAGATCTTCTCCCAAAACTGTATTTTCAAAAACTCTTTTAGCTTCTTCCAATAAAAGGTTTTGATTCGTGTATCTTGCAGAATAATGTCCGATAATCAACTTTTTTACATTTGCTTTTAAGGCTATCGTGGCTGCCTGACGTGCTGTGCTATGATAAGTTTCTTTTGATCTGACCAATTCATCTTCCATAAATGTCGCTTCATGATACAGGCAATCGACACCTTCTATTATCGGAATTATTTTTTCAGAATAAGCTGTATCCGAACAATATGCATATCGCTTTGGAGGTTCACTTGCATTGGTCAGTTGTGAGTTTGGTATTATTTCGCCTTCTTTCGTTTCAAAATCTTCTCCTTGTTTAATTTTTGAAATTCTCCAGGTCGGAATTTCGTAAAAATCAATCATCTCTCTCAGAATATGACGATCTCGTGGTTTTTCTTCAAATAAAAAGCCACAACTTGGTACACGGTGTTTCAAAGGAATAGAAAAAACCTGAACCGACCGATCCTCATAAATCAATTCATTTTTGCGTGGATTTATAGAATGAAAAATCACTTTGAAAGGCAAATCAGTACAAAAATAATCGAGTTGAGGTTGAAGAATTTTTTCCAAATCAGGCTGTGCATGAATATGCAGTTCGGCGGTACGATTAAGCATTCCAAAGCTGGAAATCATTCCAATAAGTCCGAAACAATGATCGCCATGCAGATGCGAAATGAAAATATGTCCTAGGCGATTAATTTTCGCACCCATTTGGCGCATACGGATTTGAGTTCCTTCACCACAATCAATCAGAAATTGCTTATCACGAAGTTCCAGAATCTGGGATGTCGGAAAATTCTTACGCGTTGGTAAAGCGGAACCACAACCCAATATGGTGAGTGTTACTTTTTGCATGAATCGAATCCGTTATGGGACAATTTGAATTATTTCTATTGCTTTTTAAGCGTATTCCAGTCACGTTTCAACAAACCGAATACTACTAAATCAACAAAACCACGGGCATGAAGTTCACCATCCCGTTCCACTCCTTCGCGAACAAAATTCAATCGTTCGGCAACTTGTTGGCTTTTGATGTTTCCGGTTGCAGCTTTTAGTTGAATCCGGTTCAAATCCATTTCATCAAAAATATAACTAATAAGTGTACGGCACGATTCTGTTACAATTCCTCTATTTTGAAACGATTCCGACAACCAATATCCAATTTCTGTCTTCTTATTATCAAAATCGGTATCTTTCGTTCCTACCAAACCAACAAGTTGATTTTTGAAGAAAATAGTAAAAGTCAGTTCACCTGATTCAGATTCAAGATATTGGTCTACAAATTCTTGTGTATAGTTAACATTTTTGGTTTCATCCACAAACGGTAACCATTCCCGCAAATACTTACGTTCGGAATCGATAATTTTGAAAATTGGTTTTACATCTTCATATCCGATTTCTTTAAGCCGGACATTCTCATTCACAATAAGTATTTTCATAAACAGATAGCAAGTAAAGAATATTGATTTTGGTTCAGTAGATGAACTCAGAGCCTGGTCTTATTCTTCAATTTAAAATCGCGTCCAAGATATTTTTCGCGAACAATCGGATTGTCAGCCAGCTCTTTGGAAGTTCCCTGAAACAAAATAACACCTTCAAAAAGCAAATAAGCACGGTCAGTAATCGTAAGCGTTTCATCCACATTATGGTCAGTAATCAGAATTCCAATATTCTTATCTTTCAGCCTCCAAACAATATCCTGAATATCCTGAACAGCAATTGGATCTACGCCGGCAAATGGCTCATCGAGCATGATAAAACGTGGTTCGATAGCCAAACAACGGGCAATTTCAGTTCTGCGGCGTTCACCACCCGAAAGACGATCGCCTATATTATTACGGACATGTTCCAGATTAAATTCCAAAATCAGGTTTTCAAGAGATTCCTTTTGATATTCCTTGCTAAATTTGGTCATTTCAAGAACGGATTTTATATTATCTTCAACCGTCATTTTGCGAAAAACCGAAGCTTCCTGTGCCAGATAGCCGATTCCTTTTTGCGCACGTTTGTAAACCGGAAATTTTGTAATTTCTTCGTCATTCAGAAATATTTTTCCCGAATTTGGAGCTACAAGGCCTGTAGCCATATAAAAAGTAGTTGTTTTACCGGCACCATTCGGTCCCAACAAGCCAACTATTTCTCCTTGCTTTACATCAATAGAAACATCGTTAACAACCATGCGTTTACCATATTTCTTAAATAAATGTTCAGTGCGCAGCACCATATTTTCATCTTTCATACAAATGGATTAATGTGCAAAAGTACACTTTTTTAAGGCGATATACAAAATGTGAAGTTGAAAATATCATCCCTGATTTTAAAAGTTTAAACTTTCAAATCAGAATCACATAACTTCAACAATTCATTCACCGTCCTCCAGTTTCGTGTTGTAGCTGAAACCTTCAGTTTATTTTCAAAAAAAGTATTGGTTAGTTTTGTAGTTCCGTATCCCTGAGGACAATAAAGATAAATTACTTTTTGATTCAAAACAAATTCATCGGGGAGAAATCCTTTGTCATTTATCTTCTCGATATTTATTTTCTGTGGAATTTTCGAAAGAAATGTGAGATGCATAAAAACTGGATTTTTTGTTAAATCTAAAATAAACGGATTATTTTCGATTGCTTTCTTCATTTCGTCAAATGACAATACGATAACAGGCACAATAAAACCATAATTTTCAGTGATTTTATCTGAAATCAATTGATTGATTTTCAGATGATTGTTTTGAATTGATTTGAAAATAACATTTCCACTTTGAATATATGTCCGCACAGCTGAAAAACCAAGTTCTTCAAACATTTGCCGAAGTTCGTTCATTTGAATTCTATTTTTTCCGCTGACGTTTATTCCACGTAACAAAGCTATATATTTCTGCATAAATTATTTAAAAAAATAGTTGTTTTGAATATCGTATTTGCAATTTCTTCCAAAAATTCAAACAAAAGACTAAAAATTCAAAAATTCAAACTGAATTTTTAATGAATAACTTTCTTTTGACCTTAAAATGTGTGGTTTATTCGGGATTTTTTACGACCTTTGCAGCCCAAATATACATATAAAAACTGAATGAAGACTAATAATGAAAAATGGCAGGGAAATTCGAAACCTAAATCGAATACAGGTGCCGGCCGTGATGGTAAACCTTTTGAGAAACGCGATGTGAAATCGATATTGAAGGGCTCACGTGGAGCCGCAAAATTCAGTACAGGCAAACCAAGTGGCGATGAAAACCGTTCATCAGGAAGACCTGATTACAAAAGAAATAACGACAGTCGGCCAGCTTATGGCGACAGAAAACCCTCTGAAAATCGCCCCGCTTCAGGTGAAAAACGTTCATTTCAACTAAAAGGCGACAGACCTTCATATGGAGACAAAAAACCCTATGAAAAACGCGACGACAGACCATCGTACGGAGATAGAAAACCCTACGAAAAGCGTGATGACAGACCATCGTACGGAGAAAAAAAACCTTACGAAAAACGGGACGACAGACCTTCTTTTGGTCCAAAAAAACCATGGGAAAACAAAGATTCTAAACCTGCTTACGGTGACAGAAAACCATACGAAAATCGAGAAAGTCGTCCATCTTTCGGTCTTAAAAAACCTTGGGAAAACAAAGATAACAAGCCTGCAGGTGGAGATCGCAAACCATGGGAAGACCGTCTAGATAGCAATGGTGAAAAAACATACGGAAGAAGTTATAACAATCAAAACGATGAAGAACATACCGGAAAATTAAGCTTTAAGAAGCCGGGAGAACATGTGAAATCGGAATTTATTGAAACCCGTTATGACAACAAAAAAGACGGAGTTACTTTCCGAAAACCTCAACGCAGAGCTGATGACAATTACGATCCGAACGCAAAATATAGCAATAAAAAACAATTAGAATTCAAAAAAACTACGGTTGATTTGACAAAACCGCTTCGTTTGAATAAATTTTTGGCCAATGCAGGAATCTGTTCACGTCGCGAAGCAGATGAATATATACAGGCTGGTGTAATTTCTGTTAACGGTGAAATCGTAACTGAAATGGGTGTTAAGGTTTTACTTACAGATAAAATCATGTTTCACGATCAAACTGTACATTCTGAACGCAAAGTTTATTTATTGCTCAATAAACCAAAAGATTGCGTAACTACATCAGAAGACACTCATGATCGTTTAACCGTTCTGGATTTAGTGAAAAATGCCTGCAGCGAACGAATTTATCCGGTCGGTCGTTTGGATAGAAATACTACCGGAGTACTTTTATTGACCAATGATGGAGATTTGGCATCAAAATTAACTCACCCGAAATATGATAAGAAAAAAATCTATCATATTGCACTTGACAAACCACTTGAAGAAGCCGATTTTAAAGCAATTATGGCCGGAGTTCCTTTGGATGACGGAACTATTGCAGCCGACGCTTTGGAGTTTGTAAAAGAAGGTGATTTGAAGCAGATTGGAATCGAAATTCATTCCGGTCAAAATCGTGTAGTTCGTCGTATTTTCGAAAAACTGGGTTATAAAGTGATTCGTCTGGATCGTGTATTCTTTGCCGGTTTGACAAAGAAAAACCTTCCGCGTGGAAAATATCGTTTTTTGAGCGAACGTGAAATTAGTATGCTTAAAATGGGCGCACACGAATAGAACTGACATATAAATTGATATTGTAGAAAACTCTTCTGGTTTAGTCAGAAGAGTTTTTTTATGTCTTAAACTTTCGACTTTATTATTTTGTTATATTAAAAAATGAACCATAACATATGAAGAAAGTTGTAATAGCAGGTGGAACGGGTTTTTTGGGTAGTTACCTGACAAAACGGTTTACTGAATCAGGATATGAAGTTTTAATAATTTCAAGACAACAAGGTCATGTATCGTGGCAGAAATCTTCACTCGAAAAGGCCTTGGATGGTGCAGATCTAATCATCAATCTGGCAGGAAAATCGATAAATTGTAGACATACGAAAAGAAACCGAAAATTACTTATTGAATCAAGAATAAACCCGACGATTCGAATTGGTGAAGCGATTCAATTTTGTCAAAATCCTCCGAAATTATGGATAAATGCAAGTGCATCCGGCATTTATAAGCCTTCCATTCATCAAATAATGACTGAAGAAAAATACGAATATGCAGACGGATTTATTGCTAAACTTGTTTTGCAATGGGAAAACACTTTCTTCGGCATGAATTTACGAAACACAAGACAAGCGGTATTGAGAACTTCGGTTGTTCTGGGAAAAGACGGTGGAGCTTTAAAACCTTTGGGTTTACTAGCTCGTTTAGGATTGGGAGGAAAACAAGGTAAAGGAAATCAAATGTTCAGTTGGATACATATTGAAGATTATTTTAGAACAATTCTCTTTCTAATTGAAAATGAGAGCTTAACAGGAGTTTTCAATTGCACTTCTCCCACTGCCGTAACGAATGAAAAATTCATGTTCGAACTACGGAATAAACTTCGAATGCCGATTGGAATTCCAGCTCCACGATTTGCCATTTATTTAGGGGCGTTCATAATTGGCACAGAACCTTCTTTAATTTTAAATAGTTCAAATATACAGCCTAAACGACTTACAGACAATGGATTTAAATTCACTTACTCCGATTTGAACAAAACCCTCAATAATTTAATTTCATAAATTTTTTATAATTTAAACGAAACTTCAATTATTTATTGTACTTTTAAAACCAAATTGCATTCAACAAAAACAAATTCAATTAAATAAAACATTATGAAAAATCAAAATGAAACCGAAGTAACTGGTAATCAAGTTACAAAAAAAGAAAAAAGCAAACTAAGCCGATTTATTTTAAGACATAAAATGGTTTTCTTCTTATTACTTGTAATAATTGGTCTTGGTTCATGGTCGTTTATCAAAATTAAACTGATGGAAAATAAATTCAGCACTGAATACGAAAACAAGTTAGATAGTCTGACAACAAAACAAATGATTATGACTACCGAAGTGTTTTCATGGGCTGTAAGAAGTGAACTGACGCGCGAAAACAAAGAACAGGTAAATCAGTTTTTTACAAAATTGATATTAAATCCAAGCGTTTTGAACATAAAGTTTATTGATGCAACCAACTCGAAAGTTTCTTTGTCGACCGATAAAAAAGATTTAGGAATGACTTTATCAAATCCGGAATTTCAGACTGACAAAATAATCACAAGCAAAAGTAAAAACGATTCTGTTATAAGCATTATAAGTCCGGTAATGGGTTTGAATAATAAAATAGGAACGTTAGTAATTGATTATCAATTGAAATAAATTTTCTAAAGCAAAAAAAAAGGGAAATAAACTGACTTTAGTTTATTTCCTCTTTTTGTTAGTGATTGTCTCGTCCACCACCGTATCGGCTACCACCATCGTCTCCATGATGCGGATGATCACCACCCGGTCCGAAACGATTCATATCAGGTTTTCTTTCGGAAGATACTTTTGACCCGTTAAATTTATTAATTTTATAAGTGAAACTTAATAAAAAGTAGGAAGTCAATGTGTTATAGCTGCTATACTGGATATAATTATCACCTATAGATTGCCGGATATTCAACTGCTGATGTAGAATATCATTGACTTTTAACGATAAGACTCCTAGTCCTTTAAACAGTGTTTTGTCGATTGAAGCATTCCATAACAATTGGTTTTGAGCACTAGTTGCATAACCTTGCATGGTAGTATAATTTAAATCACTTCCGATGTTAATGGTATACGGTAAATGTACAACCAGATTACCGCCTCCTGTCCAATCTTTGGTAACCGAAACTAACGGATTCAGATTATTCAATGTATTTGAATAGCGAAAACTTCCTCGTAGTCCTATTTCAATCAAGTCGGCTGTAAAAGTCAAAGAAATTGCTTCTCCAGCATTATACCTGAAAGTACTGCTTAAATCACCAAGCGGAATATTGACGAGAGAATCTAGAATTTGCGCATTTAATCCACGAGCTGAATAACCATAACGTTGATCAATTCCACCCGATGTATTTGTATTAAAATGCAATCTTTTTTGAATAATCGGAACATTGAACATCACATTACTTCCTACTGAATATGGCATTTCTGAAGCATTTACAGTCTGACTGTATTGTTTGCCTGTCGCATCATAAATACTATTCGTAACTAAGGCATCGCGAGTCAACTGTCCATAAATTGAAGCATTAAACGATGAAAAAGTACTGTCATTGAAAGTAGTGAAAAACATACGCAAACTATGATTGAAATCGGGTTTCAATTCCGGATTACCAATGGTCAAATTCATAAGATTTGAATTATTTTT
>JBBRTR010000127.1:0-7929 GCA_038244215.1 Bacteroidales bacterium | reverse complement strand
CGAGATATTATGGCGAAGAATCAAGTATAATTGGATACCGCTTGATGCTTATCTCTGTTTTCAGAATCTCAAAGAACGCTTGTCGTTTGTGTTAAATAATTTCGGCACAAAATACGACATTATATTTTGACCTTTACTTAATTCTTGAATTAAAATAATTTAGTAGCATTTTTGTTTTGTTTTTTCTTAATATTTTCAACTCAGCAATTTTAATCTTCGACATTCAAGTAGTATGTGGAAAGATTAATTTTGATTTCAAAAGAAAATTTTCTTTTGTAAATAAATTAAATGGTAAGGATTAAGAATAAGGTGAAAAAGGAGTAGGAATACATTAAATGCCTATAATACTCTGCTGGTATTCTTCTTGAAAATTTAGAAAATAACAAAATAATAAACTCTATGAAAAATAAGCTGTTATCTGATAACAGCTTTCTTTTTAATATAATGTGCTTGATTATAAGTATAATAAACCACAAAAAATCTTAGAAACCGCAACTAAATTGATTGAGCTATGTTGAATGATTCTAAATAGCATAAAATAGTTTTCTCTTATTTTTAGTATTAATTAAAAATGAAAATTAAAATGAAAAAGTTATTAGTATTGTTCGTGATTTTCTGCGGATTATCACAAGTTTTTTCTCAAAAAACTAATGTTGTTAATGAAAAAACCAAGGAAGACAGAAACTTTAGGATTCCTCTAATAGGGGAAGTGGCACCATCTTTTACGGCAGAATCAACAAACGGAACAATTAATTTCCCTATTGATTATGGTAGTAAATGGAAAATTTTGTTCAGTCATCCACATGATTTTACTCCTGTTTGCACAACAGAAATTATGGATCTTGCTCAATTACAGAAAGAGTTTGATAAAATGGGAGTAAAACTTGTAGTTGTATCTGTAGATCCGCTCGAAACTCATGTTCAATGGAAAAAGGCAATGGAAATGGTTAAACTTAATAATAAAGAGCCGGTGAAAATCAAATTTCCGTTGGTTGATGATCAAAGTATTGTTATCTCGAAAGAATATGGTATGATTCATCCTGCTACAAATAGTTCTCAAAGTGTGAGAGGAGTATTTGTTATTGATCCTGAAAACATCATTCGGGCTATTTATTTTTATCCTATGCAAGTTGGTAGAAATACAGATGAGATAATCCGTTTGGTAGCTGCATTACAAGCAACTTCAACAAGCAAAGTTCGAACTATGACTCCTGTAAATTGGAAAGTTGGTGATGATTTATTAGTAGCGAATCCTCCTAAAGTTGATGAAAAAAATCCTAATATTTTAGCCGACGAAGGATATTATAATCCAGCTTGGTTTTTGTGGTACAAAAAAGCAAATCACGAGTAAAATCAATTAAAT
Source organism: Bacteroidales bacterium (assembly GCA_038244215.1). Lineage (GTDB taxonomy): Bacteria > Bacteroidota > Bacteroidia > Bacteroidales > Paludibacteraceae > Paludibacter. The sequence goes on along the minus strand of JBBRTR010000127.1, from coordinate 6,566 downwards.
TTAAGAGTTTGATTTATCAACTTAGATAATTTTTTAAAAAAGTCGGATATTCCGGCTTTTTTAATTCAGTTTTGTTAAATTACAAAAGATAATTGAAATTATGATATTTGTATAATCCAAAAACCCTTGCAGCCCGAAAGCTACAAGGGTTTGGTTTTATATTGGATCCACAGGGTTGCGCCTGCGGGAAGATAGTTTGGAGTCTTAATTTTTCCAAAGTTTTGAACTTTGGAAAAGTTAGTTAGAGGGGAATTACATCATTCCACCCATTCCGCCGCCCATAGGCATTTGCGGAGCAGCATTTTCTTCTTTCTTTTCGGTGATTACACATTCTGTAGTCAGGAACATGCCAGCTATTGAAGCCGCATTTTCCAATGCCACACGGGTAACTTTCGCTGGATCAACCACACCGGCTGCATAAAAGTTTTCATATACATCAGTGCGGGCGTTGTACCCGTAGTCATTTTTGCCTTCGCGCACTTTCTGAACAATAACGGCTCCTTCTTTACCGGCGTTGGCCACAATTTGGCGAAGTGGTTCTTCAATAGCACGTTTCACTATTTCAATTCCGGTTTGTTCGTCATCGTTTTCTGCTTTGATGTTACTCAACGAATCGATAGCACGGATATAAGCCACACCACCACCGGGAACAATTCCTTCTTCGATAGCTGCACGTGTTGCACTCAACGCATCTTCCACACGGTCTTTCTTTTCTTTCATTTCAATTTCGGAAGCAGCACCCACATAAAGTACAGCAACTCCACCGGCCAGTTTAGCCAAACGTTCCTGTAATTTTTCACGATCGTAATCCGAAGTTGTAGAAGCGATTTGTGCTTTAATTTGTCCAACACGACTTGCAATTGCTTCTTTTGAGCCTGCACCGTTTACAATCACGGTATTGTCTTTATTTATAGTCACTTTTTCAGCAGTACCTAGCATTTCAAGAGTAGCCTGTTCAAGTTTAATTCCTTTTTCTTCCGAAATAACCACACCACCTGTCAGAACAGCAATGTCTTCTAACATTTCCTTGCGACGATCACCAAATCCGGGAGCTTTCACAGCACAGATTTTCAGACTGGCACGCAAACGGTTTACAACCAATGTTGTCAACGCTTCACTATCCACATCTTCGGCAATAATCAATAAAGGACGACCTGATTGAACTGCCGGTTCCAAAACAGGAAGCAATTCTTTGAGGTTTGATATCTTTTTATCATGAACCAAAATGTACGGCTTTTCCATTTCGACTTCCATCTTTTCAGTGTTGGTAACGAAATAAGCCGAAATATATCCACGGTCGAATTGCATACCTTCAACAACTTCAATAGTTGTATCGGTTCCTTTGGCTTCTTCGATAGTAATAACACCGTCTTTAGAAACTTTACGCATCGCATCAGCGATAAGTTTTCCGATAACTGCATCATTATTTGCCGAAACCGAAGCAACCTGTTCGATTTTGTCATAGTCATCACCCACTTTTTTAGCTTGTGAAGCAATGTTTTTTACAACTTCAGCAACTGCTTTATCGATACCACGTTTCAAATCCATTGGATTTGCACCTGCAGCAACATTTTTCATTCCAACTCCAACGATAGATTGTGCCAAAACTGTAGCAGTAGTTGTTCCGTCACCTGCATCATCACTGGTTTTAGAAGCAACTTCCTTTACTAATTGAGCACCCAGATTTTGGAATGCATCTTCCAAATCCATTTCCTTTGCAACTGTCACACCATCTTTTGTAATGTGAGGTGCACCGAATTTCTTTTCAATAATTACATTACGACCTTTTGGACCAAGTGTTACTTTTACTGCATTAGCCAACACATCAACTCCTTTTTTGAGTTGGTCGCGCGCTTCAATATTAAATAAAATTTCTTTAGACATATCTTTCTAATTTACGATAACCCCTAACCCCTAAAGGGGAACTGAGCTATCATTGTTTGTTATATAAGATTTTTAATAATGTGTATGAGACTGTACTAATTTAATTCCCCTTTAGGGGTTAGAGGTTCTTAAATTATCGCCAAAATATCCGACTGACGCATAATAAGATATTTCTCACCTTCCCATTCGAGTTCAGTACCTGCATATTTTCCATACAATACTTTGTTTCCAACGGCAACTACCATTTCTTCATCTTTTGTGCCTTTTCCTACAGCCAAAACTTCACCTTTCGACGGTTTTTCTTTTGCTGAATCAGGAATAATTAGTCCTCCTATTGTTTTTTCTTCTGCTGGAGCAGGTCTTACCAACACACGGTCGGCTAATGGTTTAATGTTCATAATTCTTAAAATTTAGTAATGATTTATTTGAATTTTATTTTTTCTTTAGTTACACTTCCAGATAATGATTTAATGTAAATCGCCGTTTTCATTTTAACTGTTTTATGTTTTCATCCACGCCGTTAAGTCCTGTTGGGCTTAATCTTCGGGTTAAGACTTTACGAAATTTGTGCCAAAACACATTCTTGTCGGTTTTGACAGATACAACTGTTTTCGTTATGAAAAAGTTGTTGGACTGGCTGACAACTTGTCATTTTATTGTTGATGTTTTGCACAGAAACAATATTTTATACCAGTCGTAGAGTAGGAGTGAAGGCGATTTCCTGTTAAGAAACCAACGGAGTAGTTGCTTTGTTAAATCAAATTTCAATGAAAATAAATGGGTAAGTCGATACTTTTTAATGCGGACGAATGTTGCTAAAAGTTTTGATTCTTCAGTCAGAAACGGATAGCGACCGCTTTGATAAAGTAAATATAAATTACGTGTGCTTTCTTCTGTTTTTCTTAAATATGTTTTGTTGTCATCGAGCCCTTTATGTATCAACGGATTTTCAATTTGTATAAATTCATAGCCGAGTTGATGTAATTGATGTCCGAAAATCATATCTTCATGTCCATATCCACGAATGCTCTCATCGAAACGAACATGATTAAAGATAGATTTGGAAATGAGAAAGTTAAAAGTAGTAAAATTGTTTTTTCCACGTTCCGCAGCGGTTCGAGCTTCACGTTTTCTACCATATTTCAGACGTAAACTGTAATCAGGATTTGATTCGTTTTGGTTATAGGCAGTTCCTCCAATCACCACGCATTCTTCGTTACAAAAAGCCAGGTATTTCTCAATAAAATATGCTGAACAAATTTCTGCGTCGCAATCCATAAAAAGTAAATGATCGTATTTTGCTTCGCTAGCCAGTTTGTTCCGTATTGCCGATCTGCCAATATTTTTTGATAGCGGTATGTATTTGCAATTATCGAGTTCACAAATCAATTTATTTTCCTCTATAAACTTATCTGAACCATCTTCCATTACGATTATTTCAAAATCGACATACTGCTCCAACGCTTGATGCTGCAATTCAGTCACCAGTCGGGTAATGTTGTAGTTGAAAGTAGGAATTAAGATTGAAATCATAACAGTTTATTTATATTTTCTGTCTTTTCGATAACCGAAATCAGAATTTTTTGCTCATTTTCCCAGCAAAGCTCCTCTTTGGCTTTCGCAGTGTTTTGCTTTACAGTATTATAGCGTGCGTTGTCGGCAAAAATACTATTAATCACTTCTGCAATATGTTTAGGTTCATGATTTTGGATATAATAACCAATGTCATACTGATCGATAATTTGTTTTAACTCAACTAGTCCTGACGAAAGAGTGGGGATTCCTGAATGAATGTAATCGAATAGTTTATTTGGTAACGAAAAATGATAATTCAAGTTGGTGTCTTTGTCAATAGCTAATCCAAGGTCGCTATTCATGGTATATTGGCGCAATTCGGCAAAAGGCATTTTTGGTTTGAAAATAACTTTATCTTGCATTTTATAATCTACTACCATTTTTCTCAATGTTGGAATTACATCTCCACTTCCAACTATCAATAAAATCTCATTTTCAAGAAATTGCATTGCCAGAACAGCTTCTTCGGCACCGCGTTGAATATTGATTCCTGTTCCCTGAAGTATTATTATTCGTTTATTCTCAGGAAGACCCAGTTCTGAACGATTTCTCAGACGTTCTGCGCTAAATGTGGACGGGATATTCCTGCTTACAAGGACTTTTTTATTGTATTTATCGCTATAGAGTTTTGCAATCGAATCATTAACCGTTAATATATCGTTTAGTTTCGGGAAAAAATAATCTTCCATTTTTCTCCATATCGATTGAATGAAAGGACGATGTACAAGTTCAGGCATTTCAGTATAATATTCATGTGTATCGTAAATCAATCTTTTACGGCGAATTTTAGCTGCTAGAAACGCTGCTGGTAGTGAATCAAGATCATTTGCAAAGATCAGATCGACGTTGGTAAAAAGTAAATGAAAGAATAAACGTATATTATATTCAGCATAAAATTGTGGACCTTTACGGAACAAGAGTTTTTTACGAATTGTAAAATAAGGACGATTCAACGGTAAACTTTCAGGCAAAAGTCTTCCGTATTCAATAACAAAATACCCACATTCTTGAAGTGTGATACAGGTTTTATGAACTCGTTGATCGGTCGTTAAATCGTTTGTAACACAAACAATAGCCGTTTTCTGCATCTTATTTGGTTTGAAGATATTTAATCAAATCTTTATACAATTTTCTGTGATAAGATTGTGGGGTTTTTTCAACTGATGTGTTGTGCCACAGTAAAACTAATTCGCCATTATGACTTTCTACGCAATTTATCAATTGTTCACAGTATTGATAAGCATCGTGTGCGTTCATATACATATAACGTTTATCATTTAATGTAGCGTCCATAATGGCGAGTGAATGCAAAGTGAGAGTTGAAATTGTTTTTGTGTTGGGATTAATCCATTTTACAGGCCGGCAGGTTCCAAGTCTAAATCCGGCCATATCCGCGTAACCCATTGTGAAATCATCCGTAATTCCCGCATTTAATAGTTCTTGCATATCTTCTGGTTCACGGTTTCTAAGGTAATGGTTACGGTTGAAGTTTGCATACCGCTGGGTGTGATGATCCAGTTTCTTTTTTTCTTCGGTAATTAATTCGGGATTTCCACCAGCGACATAACTCGCGTGTAATCCTATTGTAATTCCTTTACGTTTTGTATAACGAATTAGGTTTTTATAATCGGGATGGACTAAATTTGAAAACGGTCTGTCTTCTTTCCGCGTTCCACCGCCCGATCTTACAAAAAGTATTGTTTCGCAACGATCATTACCAATTTTTTGAGTTAGTTCGTTATCCAGTTTATATAAAAATGGAAAAGTATACCACGGATCATATCGAAGACCACCGAAAAAACTTTTCAAAGCCTTGTTACCTTCTTTCGGCCTTCTAAGTCCTCTGATAAAACCAGCTATCAGACTTTTTACATTCCGAAAATGTGCAATTTGATCCAAATCATGAGTAAGATATATTTTTTTAATTTGAGCTGGGGGTTCTGGAACATCACAACAAACTTCGCGCAGTTGATTCCTTAATAATTTACCATATTCTTCTACAAGCGGCCTGTCAATAAATCCTGCCCGATAGGGTAATGATTCTTTACCGGGGAATCGACCATGCACATCTCGGATGTTTTTTCGTACCATTTCTTCATAACGTGATATAAGAAAATAAGTACTTGCAATCAGGTCAGCATGGATAATAAGAGTCTCACCTATTTGTTCGGTTTTGGGTTCTCCAAACAAAATTGGTGTTTCTTCCCAAATTTTTAATGGTAGTTGAGGCAGGGTTTGCTCTGTTCCATAAACTCCATCATTAAAGAAGTCTGATGGTAAAATAACGAGTTTGTAAAGATGAAATTCAGCATGATTACTCGTGTATCCCACTAATGACTTGGTTTCAGCAGAAATCTGATCACCAAGTAAAAAACTTATTATATAATTGATAATTTCCGGCATAAAGAATTAAAATATTCATTCAGAACCTTTAAACTAAATAGGTTGCAAAAATGAAGGTTAATTTTAATGCCAAAGGTACACAAATTATTTAAATCAGTAATTTTTAGATTATAAAATATATTCTTAAAATTATTAAATTTTTAAAATATACTAGAAGTGATATATACTAATTGTCAGATATTCAAAACCTCAAATTGATTTTGAGACTTATTGTAACTACATTGTTTTTAGATATAATGAATTTAGGAATAATTGAAAATTGGCTTATATTTTTTGCTGAAATAATTTATTTTGCTAGTTGAGTAAATATTTTTGACTCTAAATAAACTATATTTCAGTCTTTTAGTTTTCAACACTGTTTTTTGAATAAATTATTTCCCAAAGTTATTTGGTTTATAATAAAAAAGCGTGTACTTTTGCACCCGCTTTGAAGAAATGCAGGGAGCTGTAAGGATAGAAAAAGCGAGTAAAAAGTTTTTTGATTAAATATCGAAAAAGATTTGGATAGAATCAAAAAAATGCATTATCTTTGCAGCCCATTTCGCCCTATTTTTTTGGGATAACCCCAGACCCCAAAAGGGGTTTTAAAAAACAAACGCAACAAATTATTTAGCAGGGAGCTGTTGAATGATAACACACGAAGTCGTGAAAACAGAATGTACTGTGAAGTACATATTCTTATTCCCCTTTAGGGGTTAGGGGTT
>JBBRTR010000126.1:0-8001 GCA_038244215.1 Bacteroidales bacterium | reverse complement strand
TTACAGAATTAACCGATACTCAAAAAGAAATACTAAATCTTATGAACATTGACATGAAGCACCTGAATTTGTAGCAATAAATTAAAAAAAATATCTCTCAAAACATGCACCAACACTTGTTTTATTGAAGTAAAATCCGTTTTAAACTATATACGTTGTAGAAGCAGTATCACCACCACGTCCGGTCCAGTTGGTATGGAAGAATTCGCCACGTGGTTTGTCAATGCGTTCGTAAGTATGTGCTCCGAAATAGTCGCGTTGTGCTTGCAATAAGTTAGCTGGTAAACGTTCGGTACGTAATCCATCGAAATAGCAAAGTGCCGAAGTCAATGCAGGAACAGGAACACCATAAGTCAATGCTGTAGCGCAAACCCGACGCCATCCGGCCTGAGCTTTTTCAACGATATCTTTGAAATGAGGATCCAACAAAAGATTTTCAAGTCCCGGATTTTTGTCAAAAGCTTTTTTGATATCACCCAAAAAAACAGAACGGATAATACATCCTCCTCGCCACATCAAAGCAATACCGCCGTAATTCAGATTCCATTTATATTCGCTGGCAGCTTCCATCATCAGGTTATAGCCCTGCGCATAGGAAATGATTTTAGCACCAAACAAAGCATCTTTGATATCAGAAATCATTTGGGCTCTGTCTCCGGAGAATTTAGCTTCAGGTCCATGAATGGCTTTCGAAGCAAGAACGCGCATATCCTTTTGAGCTGATAAACAACGTGCAAATACCGATTCGCCAATCAATGTCAATGGAATACCTGCATCAAGAGCCGCAACGGCTGTCCATTTACCGGTTCCTTTTTGTCCTGCTGTATCCAAGATTTTTTCTACTAATGGTGAGCCATCTTCGTCTTTTACAGCTAAAATATCGCGTGTAATTTCAATAAGATACGAATCCAGATCACCTTCGTTGTAGGTTTTGAAAACATCATGCATTTCGTCAGCACTCATTCCCAAAAGGTCTTTCATTACCTGATAAGCTTCGCAAATAATTTGCATATCTCCATATTCAATTCCGTTGTGAACCATTTTTACGAAATGTCCGGCACCACCTTCGCCAACCCAGTCGCAGCATGGAGTTCCATCTTCCACTTTCGCAGCAATCGCCTGGAAAATTTCTTTTACGGCAGGCCAAGCAGCAGGCGAACCGCCCGGCATCATCGATGGACCTAATAAAGCACCTTCTTCACCACCAGAAACTCCAGTTCCAATATACAAAAGCCCTTTACTTTCAACATATTTACAACGACGAATGGTATCAGGGAAATGCGAGTTGCCGCCATCAATAATAATATCGCCTTCTTCTAAATGTGGAATAATAAGTTCAATAAAATCATCAACCGGTTTACCTGCTTTTACAAGCATCATTACTTTTCGTGGTTTTTCCAACGAGTCACACAATTCTTTGATAGAATGTGCTCCAATAAAATTTTTACCGGCTCCACGTCCTGCCATAAATTCGTCAACCCGAGCTACTGTACGGTTAAAAACCCCAACAGTAAATCCTTTACTTTCCATGTTCAATACCAGGTTCTCGCCCATTACAGCCAACCCGATTAATCCAATGTCTGCTTTTTGTTTCATAAAAATACCTTTTTTATCCCCAAGGGATGTTTTGATTAGTATTAATTTAATTATTATTTCTTTATTCTATGATATTAAATCCAAGTATTTGAATTTTTTCTTTTGTTATTATCGGAACATTTTTAAGTTTAATTGTAAAGGCTGGAAATTCCCTTCTTACCGGATAATCGCCCCGCAATTGTTCAAATATTTCTGAATTGTCCCTCAAATCGTGGTCATCATTTCGAATATCGTACGTATGAAGAATAGCTTTTGATATGATTTCCTGTTCGGATAAACCTGAACCATCAATCTCAATCACTTGATTTTCAGGTAATTCAACTCCCGAAGGTTTCCAGTTTTCCAGTCCCAACCCAAAATATTTACTGATAGCATGAACACTCATCTGAGTTCCTTTGGCTTTTCCGTCTTTCGAATATCCTGCAATGTGTGGCGTTGCGAGTTCGGTCATTTCCAATAATTCCAAATCAATATCGGGTTCATTTTCCCAGCAATCACACACGAAGCCTGAAAGTTGAATTTTATTCAAAGCATCTTTTACCGCTTTGGTTTCCACCACTTCGCCCCGACAGGAATTTATTAGTATAGGCCTATGTTTCAAATCAGAAAAAAACACGTCATTTCCCAAATGATAGGTTACATCTTTTCCTTTCATATTCAACGGAACATGCAAAGTAATAATATCAGCCTGCTGCTTGATCTGATTTAAACTCACAAAAGCACCCGAACCTTCTGCCCTTTCACGTGGTGGGTCATTCAGCAGTACTTTCATTCCAAGAATCTCACAAACTCTGGCCACTTTACTTCCTACATTCCCCACTCCCACTACACCGATACACATATCACTCAGTTGAAGACTATTTTCCTCAGCTAAAACCATCAAAGTCGATGCAATGTATTGCTCCACCGATTTAGAATTACAACCTGGTGCATTCGTCCATTTAATTCCAACCGAATCGCAATAATCCGTATCAATATGGTCGTAACCAATGGTTGCCGTTGCAATAAATTTTACTTTCGAACCAGTGAGTAATTTTTCATTACAAATGGTGCGTGTTCGGGTTACAATGGCATCAGCATCTTTGACAATTTCCGCCGTGGTTTTTGAACCCGGCAAATAAAGCACTTCAGCTACATTTTCAAATGCACCCCGAATGTATGGTATTTTATCGTCGATAATTATCTTCATATATAAGCCCCCCACCCCCTAAAGGGGGAGCTGAAAATTCCCCCTTTAGGGGGTTAGGGGGCAGTTTTAATATTTAAATCTATCTTTAAACGCCCACAAACCCAAAGCTGGATTGGAAATATAGAAAATTTCTTCTCCATCAGGCATAATATTATAGCCATCTTTCAATTTGGCTGGATCGTATTTGGCTGTAACTTCATCAATGTCGGCATAATTGAAACCAACACTTTCAATTTCAGCTTGTGTCAAGTTTTCTGCTCCTTTACCCGGACAGTAAGTCACACTAAATCTACCTTCGGATGAGCCATGAATCAAGTGAGCAGCAGCACTCAAATTATTGCGTAATTCTTCATTTTCTTCACATGCTTTCAGTGTAGCAGGTGTTCCAAAATAACCATATTTACGAATTAAACGGTCGATTTCTTTATCTTCACCGAATTCTTTCAATGCTGGAGCTAATACAATCAGTTCTCCGTCGTCATCAATTGCCATTCGGGTACGATAAATCGATTTATTACCGAGCCACGTACTTTTAAATTCAGTAGGATCGAGATAAACCACCACTTTTTTCAAAGGTTTGTCGAGCATTTCGAAGTTCACTAATAAAGCCAGTTTAGCTGCTTTATCAAACACTTCAAAATCATCGCCAATATACAATCCACGAGTTTTAATTTTGCCATCTGCCTTATCCAACCCAACAACGGTTTGCACATACACTATCGGCATATTATTTGTGAAATTTTCAGATGCATAATTAAAAATACGACGCACCGGCGTATCAGCATGTCCCATCATGCGTTCCATTCCGTAAGCAGCACCCACAAAATGACTTTTATTGATTCCTTCCACTCCACCGGTTCCAACAAAAATATTCTTATTATAATTAGCCATTCCTACTACTTCGTGAGGAACAACCTGACCGATGGAAAGAATCAAATCAAAATTACCTTCCAGCAAAAGTTTATTTACCTGTGCAGGCCATGGAAAATCCACTGCACCGCCCGAAACCTCTTTTACAAATTCGGCAGGAACATAACCAACAGTAACCACGTCATTCCGCCAGTCGTGTTCACGAATCAGCGAGGCAGGCATTTTGCCAAACATGTGCGAAATCTGATGGGCAGTCATTGGAGAATGTGTTCCCAAAGCAGGCAACACGTCGGTCAATGCTTCGCCATAATACTGCCACGTAAACTCTGTAAGTTCACCGGCACGACTTGGTAATCGTGTATAATCGGGAGGAATAGCAAGCACTTTGTGCCTTTTTCCCATCTTTTCCAATGCTTCAAAAAGACCTTTTTTCAAGTCTTCGGCGGATAAAACATGATTTATCGAGCCAATTTCATAGTACATCATATATTTACTATTTTATCATTTACCATTTACTATTTTCCTTCATTCGAATCTTTTTTGGGTGAATTCAGTTTTTTCTTCATTGTGGTTATTGAACTCACAATGATTTTCAACAATTCGTGATTCTCTTTCATCAAATCGTCTAGTAAATTTGCTTTTACTTGTCCTGATTCAACAATTAATTCTAACCAATACATTGTTTCATCTAATTCTTCTTCTACCATTTTTAGTTTATTCAAAAAATCCTTATCAGATTTACCCAAACAAGCAGCTCGATAATTAGCTCCAGGTGAAGTTCCAGATCGAATTATTTGATTTCCCAATGTTTTGCCAGTCATATTATTTGGCAAATTCTCTGAAAGCTTTATAATTCTCAATGCAAAAATCTTTAATCGTTTCTTAAGTTCTTCAGTTGTCATGTCCCTTAAATGGTAAATAGTAAATGATTAACTGGTAAATGTTTTTATCGTTTCACTCTCGCATTTCCGACCCAGATACTCCAGATTTGTTCTTCGTCGGCAGGTTGTGCATAGTCGGTTAAGAAAGTAGTAGCTAAAGCACCCGAAGCCCAACCAAACTGAGCCCATTGCTCTGATGGCCAACCTTTCAGAATAGCATAAAGCATACCGCCAACAAAACCATCACCACCACCAATACGGTCGAGGACATTAATTTTGCGAGGTTCGATTACATTCCATGTTTCTCCATCAAGCATAATAGCACCCCAAAGATGTTCGTTGGTACTGATAACCTGACGTAAAGTAGTTGCATAAACTGAAGCATTCGGGAAAGCAGTTTTCACGCGTCCAATCATTCCTTTAAAACCGTCAATTTCGGCTTCAATTCCTTTTCCACCTGCTTCAGGACCTTTTATTCCTAAACATAATTGAAAATCTTCTTCATTTCCAATCAAAATATCGGCAACAGAAGCAATTTCGGTGAAAATATCCCGTAATTCTTTATCACGGCCTTTCCAAAAAGAAGCACGGTAATTCAAATCGAACGAAATACGGGTACCGGTTTTTTTAGCATAACGTGCTAATTCAAGGCAGAAATTACTTGTTTCTACAGATAGTGCAGCAATTAAACCTGATAAATGTAAAATTTGAACACCTTCTTTTACAAAAATACGTTCCAAATCAAAGTCGTTGACGTTCAATGTGCGTCCTACTTCACCGGCACGATCGTTCAAAACGCGTGGTCCACGTGTTCCAAAACCACTGTCGGCAATATTGAACTGATGACGATAACCCCAAGGATTTCCCTGTGGAACTTCAACACCTTCGTAATCCATGTTTCTACTCCGCAAATTAGCTTTTATCATTTGGGCTATCGGACTGTCCTTTACGAAAGTAGTCAATACTTTAACCGGAAGACCTAAATAAGAAGAAATACTAGCCACATTAGTTTCGGCACTGGACACTTCCATTTCAAATAATTTACTGCTGTGAACTGGTTGTCCGTTTACAGGAGTAATACGCACTCCCATACTGGTAGCAACCATCAGGGAGTATTTGCAATCTTTTCTGAGTGTAATCATAATAATTAGAAACCCCCTAACCCCCTAAAGGGGGAATTTTCGGCAGGCGATTTTAAATGTTATACAATATATTTTAATTTCAATCTCAAATTCCCCCTTTAGGGAGTTAGGGGGCTTGTTTCTAAAAAAGTGTTCTGGATATTCCCAATTCCAATCCACGTAATTCGGCCATACCGCGTAGCATTCCGATAGCAGAATATCCGGGATTTGTTTTTTTGTGCAAATCGTCAAGCATCTGATGACCGTGGTCTGGACGCATTGGAATATTTCGTTTATAAGTATATTCTACTACTAAAAGGGCTTTCATTGCTTCATACATATCCACATCACCTTCCAAATGGTTATCTTCATAAAAATCACCATCATCATTGCGATGCGTACTTCGGAAATGCACATAATATAATCGTTCACCAAATTCACGTAACATAGAAGTTAAATCATTAGTTGAAGAAACTCCGAAAGAACCCGTGCATAAACAAATCCCATTCGCTTTGCTTGGAACTGCTGCAAAAAGTTTCCGAACATCTTCGGCTGTACTCAAAATCCTTGGCAAACCGAGAATTGAACGTGGAGGATCATCCGGGTGAATTGCCATTTGAACTCCAACCTGATCGGCAACATGTGTAATTTCATTTATAAAATAAAACAAATTATTGCGTAATTGATTTTCGTCAATGTCTTTATATGTATCTAATGCATTTTGAAATTGTTCTAATGAAAAACTTTCTTCTGCTCCAGGAAGTCCGGCAATCATATTACGTGTCAACTTTTCCTTTTCTGCCTCACTCATTTCATCAAAACGCTTTTTTGCTTTCGAAATTTGTTCTACAGTATAATCTTTTTCAGCATTCGGACGTTTCAAAATATAGATATCAAATGCAACAAAAGCAGCCATTTCAAAACGCAGTGCTTTTGAGCGGTCGGGCATTTCATAAGCTAAATCGGTACGAGTCCAGTCCAAAATTGGCATAAAATTGTAAGTAACAATTTTGATGTCACATTCAGCCAAATTAAGAACGGTTTGTTTATAATTTTCAATATACTGTTTATAATTTCCGGTTTGCTTTTTGATATCTTCGTGTACCGGAACACTTTCCACTACCGACCATATTAAACCTGCTTCCGCTATCATTCTTTTGCGGTATTGAATAGCCTCGACCGGCCAAACTTCACCATTTGGAATCTGGTGTAATGCAGTTACAATATCAGTTGCACCAGCCTGACGAATGTCCCACAAGGATACAGGATCATTCGGACCATACCATCTCCACGATTGTTTACATAAATGCATAATTTAATAATACCCCTGACCCCTAAAGGGGAATGAAGCAAGTCCATTCTCATTTAGGTCAATCAAAGGATTTTTTTTAATAAAAAACTTATACCTACTTCTATAGAAATTAACGTTTACAACTCTTATTCCCCTTCAGGGGTTAGGGGTTCTAAATACAGAACACATCAAAACCACCGTCAATAACCGTCAATGTTCCTGTTACAAATTTAGATGCATCACTTGCCAACCAATGCAATGTTCCGAACAATTCATCGGCTTCGCCCAAACGACCAAATGGAGTGTGAGAAACAATAGCCTGTCCTCTCGGAGTTGGAGTTCCATCAGGATTTGTCATTAACGCACGGTTTTGTTCAGTTAAGAAGAATCCCGGAGCCATTGCATTTACACGTATTTTTTCGCTAAATTTGGTAGCCATTTCAGTAGCCAAGAATTTAGTAAAATTAGTTACAGCAGCTTTTGATGCACCATAACCAACAACACGAGTCAACGGACGAATAGCTGATTCAGACGAAATATTAATTATACTTCCTTCTTTTTGATCAACCATAATTTTTCCGAAAACCATACAGGGTAAAACTGTTCCAAATAAATTCAAATCAACCACTTTTTCAAATGCATCAATCTGAAGATCAAAAATGGTCTGATCTGGACCAATAGTTGCACCAGCCATATTTCCACCGGCAGCATTTACTAAAATGTCAATGCGCCCAAAAGTAGCAACAATATCTTTTGCATTTTGTTCCAAAGCTGCTTTGTCAAGTACATTTGTATTTAAATAAAGAGCTTCACTACCTTTTGATTTGATAACTTCAACCAAAGCAACACCGGCATCTGCTCTATCTAAAACAACTACTTTACAACCTTGTTCAGCCATATATTTTGCCATTCCTCTTCCGAGAATTCCGGCACCACCAGTGATTACAATTACTTTACCCTTTGCATCGAATAAGTTTTTCATTATTTTTTTAATTTTATAATTAATATTTCCTTGTCTACTTGTTTCCTTGTCTCCTTGTTTCCTTGTTTCCT
>JBBRTR010000125.1:0-8118 GCA_038244215.1 Bacteroidales bacterium | reverse complement strand
GGTTATTAACATGTTGGCCTTTAGACCTAAATCGTCGTAACCCGCACACTATCAATCTTTAACAATCCTTGTTCAATACGGTTAGATTCGCTGAGCCGGATTTGTGTTTTAATTTTACAGTTCAGATCAAACTGCGGGTCGATTTGAACCAGTTTTTCATCCTTGAAAACTTTCATGACCTCGTTCATGACTCTGTAATCAAATTCAATCAGCAACTCTTTCTCTACCAGTTTTTCTATAATTTCAGCCTGATTGATCGCATCCAGGGCTGCATTGCGGTAAGCGTTGATTAATCCGCTTACGCCCAGTAAAGTTCCGCCGAAATATCGAACAACCACTATCAGTATATTGGTAAGGTCAAAGCTCTGTATTTGACCTAAAATAGGTTTTCCGGCAGTGGAGGAGGGCTCGCCGTCGTCGTTGCCTCTGAAAAGAATTTTATCGGCACCCATTCGCCACGCATAACAATGATGTCGGGCTGAATGATGTTCTTTTTTTATAGATTGAACAATTTCCCTGATTTCTTCTTCAGAATTCACAGGAAAGACAAACGAAATGAATCGGCTTCCCTTGTCTTTGAACAATCCTTCTGAAGGCTTTTCTATTGTTTTATAGGTATCTTCCATTAATGATTAATGATTAACGATTAAAGATTAACGATTAACGATTAAAGAAGTAAAAGTCAAAGCCCTTGCAAATTACGGAATCTTTAATTTTAAATCGTTAATCGTTAATCTTCAATCGTTAATCTTCAATCATTATTATAATTTCAGTTTCTTGTCAATCTCGTCAACACAGAGCTTAAAGCTTTTGTCGGTTTCTTTCAGGTTGTTGACTGTTTTGCAGGCATGAAGTACCGTTGCATGATCTTTATTTCCAATTTGCGACCCGATAGAAGCCAATGATGATTTAGTCATGGTTTTCGAGAAATACATGGCCAGTTGTCTTGCCTGAACGACTTCGCGCTTTCGGGTTTTGGCCTGAAGTGAATCGACTGGCATATTGAAATAATCACAAACAACTTTTGAAATGTAGTCGATGGATAATTCTCGCTTTGAATTTTTCACCAATTTATTGATCATTTCGCTGGCCAACTCAATGGTAATTTCTTTTCTATTGAGAGTCGATTGAGCCAGCAAAGAAACCAAAGCCCCTTCCAGTTCCCTGATATTATTGGTAATGTGTGAAGCAATGTATTCAAGGACTTCGTCGGAAATTACAATTCCGTCTTTATATATTTTTCTTTTCAGGATGTCAATCCGGGTTTCAAAACTGGGTTGCTGCAAATCAGCAGTCAATCCCCATTTAAAACGAGACAATAATCGTTGTTCGAGGCCTTTTAATTCAATTGGAGGCTTATCGGAGGTAAGAATGAGTTGCTTGCCGCTTTGATGTAAATGGTTGAAAATATGAAAGAATGTTTCCTGTGTTTTTTCCTTGCCAGCAAATTCATGAACATCATCGAGAATCAATACATCGATCATCTGATAAAAATTCAAAAAATCATTCCGGTTGTTGTTGCGGGTTGCTTCAGTAAACTGAGTTTGAAATTTATTGGCATTTACATAGAGTACCACCTTGTCGGGATGGGTTTCTTTAACTTCAATTCCGATAGCATGTGCCAGGTGGGTTTTTCCAAGACCAGAGTTGCCATAAATCATGAGCGGATTAAAAGCAGTTCCTCCCGGATTTTGCGAAACTGCATATCCAGCACTTCTGGCCAGGCGGTTACACTCACCTTCCACAAAATTGTCAAATGTATTATCAAGTCTTAATTGGGGATCAATTTGTATTTTTTGAATTCCGGGAATAATAAAGGGATTTCTAATCGAAGATTTTCCTTCATTTTTCAGCGGAATGCTCATCGGCTTGTTTTGAATTTTGCTGTTATTGCTGGTGGGATATTTTACGGTGTATGGTTGGGAGTTACTTTGATTGTTCCCCATGACCACTACATACTCTAATTTCGCATTCTGCCCCAGTTCTTTTCTCAAAGTTTTCCTTAGCAAATCAATATATTGTTCTTCAAGATATTCATAGAAGAATGGACTTGGTACCTGAATTGTGAGAACTTCTTCATCCAGGTTCACTGGAACGATTGGCTCAAACCAAGTTTTAAAGCTAATGCTTGGAACATTGTCCCTAATGATGGAAAGACAACGATCCCAAACCAAACGATGATCATTAACCATTTTGGATTGGATATTAAAATTTTGATGAAAAGACATGCACTATAAAATTTCCCTGAAAGCAAATTTTGCAAAAAAAAACATATAAAAAAAATGATTTTGCTATTGACTTTTATAAAAAAAAGATAAGTGCTTTAGAACTCAGGCATTTAAATAACAAAAAAAGTTAAATATTTTTTATTTATTATTAAGTGATTGATTGTCAGTGTTATAAATAATTCAATTTTTTAAATACCTGCCAATAAAGGGTTGAAGTATGTTATACAATAATATATATTATGGATTTGCAATTAATTCGCTTGATTCTTGATCAATTTCTGAATTTTGATCTTCTTTCCATTTTTAAATGCAACCAAGTTTGCATCCGGAAAATTTACTTTTGCAGTTACCAAAAGTTGGCTGATTTGATCAAAATCGGTCGATCTTCCAGCCAAGTAATTATACGTTTGACTATCCTTTATTTCTTCAATTGGTCCCAACCCTTTGAAAAAAGTTGATTCGGTCGATAATGGCGCAGGACTTGAAATTAATTGAATTTTGTAAATCACAGTATTTTCATTGTCAGATAGGTCGGATTTAGGAGATAAGTAAACATCTTTCCCCAATTTAAAGGCTGAAAAATGAACATATCTTTTAGGATTACTCCGCACATCTTTGAGTAACAAATCCATACTACTGGCCAGACTATTGAGATTTTGGTATAAAGCAGGGTCGTTAATTAATAATCCTGCTGAATTCTCAGAAGTATTGAGTTTCTGAACTATTGTATTTATTCCGGCAACTGAAGATCTAATTTCCTCAAATACAGGACCAATGTTCAATTTCGACAGTGAATCTGTCAGTGTGGAAAGGTTTTTAATAACTTTGGTAATTTTACCTGAATTCTGTTTGAAAGTATTTGTTATGCTGTCGATATTTTCAACGATTGAATTGAACTTACCGTTACCAATGGTTTTATCTAACTCTGCCGTAACTGATTCAATATTGGCTAGTGAACGATTGATGTTTTCAAAGCTTTCAGATAGATTCTTTCTCGTTTGTTTGTTAAAAATATAAGTTACTATAGAAACTGCAGAATCCAGCGATGCAATTAATTCTTCCGCTTTTTTCTTCAGAGGCAGTACCTGCATACTTACCTGTTCTTTCAAATCGCTTTCGGTAGCTCCTGGAATCGTATCGTATTCTTTATAGTAATCGGTTGTATGAACAATTTCCAATTTAATCGACTTTGTTCCCATAATATCACTTGAAACTATTTTCGCCACAGAGCCTTTCGAAATTTTGAAATCCCCCTGAAGAGAAAGTGTAGCAATGAGCCTGCCTGAATAGTCATTAAGAAATTTAATTTCGGAGACTTGACCAACTACAAATCCATTGATATTTACTGAGTTGGATTCAAGCAAGCCATCTATTTTTTCGTAAATGACATAGTATTTTGTATTTCTTTTTAGAATATCAATTCCTTTTAAGAAGTTAATTCCCCAAACCAGTATGGTCAAACTGGCAATAACCAAAATGCCCAGCTTGGTATATTTCGATATTTTAATCATCGTTTTTTTTCTAAGTTTCTGTTTCTTGATACAAAGCTAAACAGCTTTGATCATTAAAACAAATGAATTGTTTTCACTTTGGTTTTGAGTACTTTTATTTCGAACCAACATTTAACGGAATCCTTTTGCCCTCGATAAATGAAACAATAAAGGCTTGAGGAAATTTCAGTTTTATTTGCTTGATAAGTGTCGTTGCGTCTTCAATGGTATTTTCATGGCCAATAAAATAACGGTAATATTTATCCTCCTTTTCCCTTCTGACGTTTTTTAGTCCTTTAAAATTAGCAGCACTCGGTTCTGCTATAGTTGTATTTGCCCCAATCTGCACACTGTAATATTTAGTGTCATTTGTTTTTTCTAGGCTTTTTGGTTCTTCCGAAATTGTAGTTGTTACCTTTTCTGGTTCTGTTTTTTCCGACTTAATCGAAGAATCAACAACCTCAATTTTACTTTTATCTTCTGTATTTTGGTTTTCAGTTTGAGTCACATGTTTAGTTGTAGAATCATGCGTTTTTTGATGACTGGGCAATTCTTCTGAAGGTTTGGCTGAAACGGCTCCACGTGAATGCTTATTTTTGAATTTTTTGAATGCTTCAAATACTGATTGTGCAATGTGTTGCTGTCCGTCTTCACTGTTCAGGTTATTGGCCTCAGTCGGATTGCTCAAAAAACCGGTCTCAATCAGTACGCTTGGCATAGCTGATTGTCTAAGAACAAGAAATCCTGCTTGTTTTACTCCCCGGTTGGTCGATTCAGAGTGCAATTTAAATTGTTGCTGAATGGCATCTGCAAATGATAAACTCTGGTCAAGATAATCACTCTGATAGTTTTCGAAAATGATTTGTGATTCTGGAGAATTTGGATCATATCCCTCATAAGTTGTACTGTAATCTTTTTCTAATACAATTACAGAGTTTTCTTTTTGTGCGACCTCAAAGTTTTCACCTTGTCGGGCAACTCCTAAAAAGAAAGTTTCAGTTCCCCGGATTGAAGGGGTTTCACAAATATTGGCATGAACTGAGATAAATAAATCGGCTTTGTTTTTATTTGCAATTCGGGACCGATCAATCAGTGGAATGAAAACGTCGGTACTTCTGGTGAAAATAACCTTCACATCCGAATAGTTTTCGCTGATTAACTTTCCTAATTTAAGCCCAATGCCTAAAACAACATTTTTTTCCTGTATGCCTTTATTTATAGCTCCAGGGTCCTTCCCTCCATGTCCAGGATCGATTACAACAATAAACTGCCTTGGATTTTGATTTCCAGCATTTGTCGAATATGAATTTTCTGCCATTAAAATGCAAAAAATCATGATCAGAAATGACTTGAAATAATTTATTTTATTCATTTTAAAGATTTATTCGCTACAAAAATAGAAATTTAAAATTATTTTACGTTTGTTCACGTTTAGTTATAGGCCTTATTTATATTTTTGCAAACTAAACAAGCAGCATAATCGCTTATCTTATAAATTCTAGTTTTGATAAAATATCTTCTTACAAATATATTATTTTTAGTTGCCATTTCATCCTTTGGCCAGTTAATTCAAAAATCGGATACGGTTTTTGTACCTTCTTTGCCTGAAATGAACGATACGATGGCTATATCTCCGGTTTCTGCCAATGATTCGATCACAAATGCGAATGATTCGATCACAAAGCCGGTGCTTGAAGCAACAATTACCTATTCGGCTACTGATTCTATCATTCCTGACTTTGATAATCAGAAAGTATATATGTACAAAGGCGGTGTGGTTAATTATCAAACCATTGAACTGAAGGCTGATTTCATTGTGCTTGATCTTGCCAACAAGGAAGTATACGCTGAAGGGTTGCCCGATTCGACAGGCACTATAGTGGGTACACCGGTTTTTAAAGATGGAAAGGAGGAATTTGAATCTAAAACTCTCAGGTACAACTTTGAAACCCAAAAAGGATTTATTACTGATGTAAAGACAAAAGAAGGAGATGGTTTTGTTCACAGTGACATTACTAAAAAAATAAGCCCCACTGAGTTTGTTTTAAGAAGGGGAAAATATACCACTTGTGATGCTGATCCTCCCCATTTTTACCTGAGAATGACGAAGGCAAAAGTGATTTCCAATAAAAAGATTATTACAGGTCCGGCATATTTGGTTTTGGAAGATTTTCCCATTTATTTCCCTATGATTCCTTTCGGGTATTTCCCAAATTCTACGACCTATACTTCAGGTATACTGATACCTACATATGGAGAAGAACAAACCCGGGGATTCTATCTTCGTGAGGGTGGTTATTATTGGGCGGCCAATGAATATTTTGATCTGGCTGTACGTGGTGATATTTATTCAAAAGGATCGTGGGCAACCAAAGTACATTCCAATTACAGAATGAGATACCGATTTAACGGAAGCTTCGACTTTAGTTACAATTTGAACAAATACTCCGAACAACCTTTGCCTGATGCAAGAACTACAAAAGGTTTCAGCTTGACTTGGTCGCATTCGCAAGACGCAAAAGCAAACCCGAATAGAACATTTTCGGCCAATGTTAATTTATCAACCAGTTCGTTCGATAAGGAAAATTCATTGACAGTGAGTACCTATTTACAAACCCAGAAATCATCCAGTATCTCCTACTCGAAAAAATTCGAGAATACGCCTTTCAACATGTCGATGAACCTCCGGCATTCTCAGAATTCACGTGATACAACTATTTCGTTAAGTCTACCTGAGTTGACTTTCAATATGTCGAAAATCAATCCATTTAAGGCAAAAACCAGGATAGGGGCGATTAAGTGGTATGAAAAAATCAGTTTCAGTTATTCGGGTAATTTGAAAAACGCTATTAATAATGCTCCGGAAAAAGAAATTTTTCAGAAATCGCTGGTTCGAGACTGGCAAAATGGGATAAGACATTCTATTCCAATTTCATTGCCATCATTCAACCTGTTGAAATACATTAATCTAAGCCCAAGTTTTAACTATTCAGAACGTTGGTATACTAATTATATTAACAAAATATACGATCCAAATTATTCCAATCCTATTCCCGGCGGATTGCCACATGTAATTGTTGACACTGTATACGCATTTCGGAGAAATTATGATTATTCATATAGTATTAATACATCGACTAATATTTATGGAATGTACATCATGCGCAATCCGAATTCCCGACTTAAGGCAATCAGGCACAAAATAACGCCTTCTGCCAGTTTTAGTTATACGCCTGATTTCGGTCAAAAGAAATTCAGGTTTTGGGATTCATATATTGATGGAGATGGAAGAGAACAGTTTTATAACCATTTTGAGAGAGGCATTTTTGGCTCTGCAGGTAGGGGCGAAAGTGGAGCAATCACTTTCAGTTTAAACCAAAACCTGGAAGCAAAAGTTTTGGAGGTCAATGATTCGACGAAAAAAAAGGACGATAAGCCTGTTTATAAAAAAGTGAAAATCATCGATAACCTAGGCATTAGTGCTTCCTATAATATGATTGCGGATTCCATGAAGCTGAGTCCATCCATTCCCATTTCACTGCGCACAACAGTCAAGGGGGTTAGTATTAACATGGGAGCCAATTTGAATCCTTACATGGTTGATTCAACGGGTAAAATGTATGACGAATATGTCTGGAATCACCTGAAAGGTTTAAATAAACTTGGTAGGCTGACAAATGCAAACCTATCGTTCGGCATGAATTTTGAATCGAAAAAAAGTAAAAAAGAATCCGAAGCAAATAAAAAGAAAAATGATGAAGACAAGGCCCTTCCGGGAGCCTACTCCGAATATTTAGATTTCAACATCCCATGGAGTTTCCGGTTCGATTATTCATTTTATTATACCAATTCGTTTAATAAGAAAAGTCCAAAACCAAAAAATATCATGCAAAGTTTAAATTTTGGAGGGAGATTGAACTTAACCGAAAAATGGAATATGGACATGAATACCAATTTTGATATTCAAGCCATGAAATTTTCTTTTACCACCATCAACGTCAGTCGAACGATGCATTGCTGGAGCATGTCATTCGGATTTGTGCCTTTCGGTGATCGTAAAAGTTACAGCTTTAATCTTTCTGCAAGTTCTGCCATTTTGCGAGACCTTAAAGTTTCCAAGCAAAGTTCATGGCGCGATAACTAGTGTTGTTTCTGATTTAAAATGTCACCAAGTTATGAAGCAGACTGTACTGAAAATTTCTACTTCCTACTGGTTGTAGGTTGTACCCCTTTTACCCAATTTACCAATTCTGCTATTCAAACTCGATGTATCATTAAAACTCTGGTAATCAAATGAAAGGCCTGATGATTCACCGATTAAAATTTTCCGGGTCCCTAAATAATTAATCTTATAATTTAATCATAACTACATGGTATTCAATGGATATTTAACTGAATTG
>JBBRTR010000124.1:0-8191 GCA_038244215.1 Bacteroidales bacterium | reverse complement strand
CGTCTCGCCTGTCTTTTGTTTTAGATCGTTCGTATTCCAACCGCCCAGACTTTGGTTTTTCGCACCTGTAAATGTCCACCGAATTCATCCCCATTGTGTAAAAGGAA
The DNA here is from genome assembly GCA_038244215.1 of Bacteroidales bacterium. Taxonomy (GTDB): domain Bacteria; phylum Bacteroidota; class Bacteroidia; order Bacteroidales; family Paludibacteraceae; genus Paludibacter. Next base: position 8,084 of record JBBRTR010000124.1, on the reverse strand, counting down.
AACATAAACATATCTCTCGCTAAGTTCCACCTCAAACCGTTATCCGGTAGTTCGCGAATAATTAGAACAGATTCAATTTTTAGACTTCTTTGTTCGGCTGTTTTTTGTTTTGGAACTTTGAATTTCACGAACGGACTTCGGGGTATTCTTATAACTCCTATTTCTTCATCGTTGTATTTATCTTTTGCCTGTTGGAACATATACCTGAAGCATCCAAGATAAAGAGAATTTGCACGAACCCCGTTATTCGATAGAATATGTTTAGAGTACTTTTTTAGAAAACTAATATCTATTTCATTTATACTAAGTGCCAGGCAATAGGACTTTAAATTATTGAGAGCTGTCTTATAGTTTCTTTGACTTCCTTTGTTTTGTATGTTTTCAAGTTCTGATTCCCAAAATTGGAGAAAATCGATATCATCAGTGGTTTGTTCGGTGGTCACTATTTTAATAATGTGGTCAATAGTACACTCTTTTAAGTTTCTGATTGAGGAAAGTCTTTCCGTGTACGCCCTTTCGAGGTCATCCAGTTGAAATTTGGGAGTGCAATTTTTTAGTTTAAATGCTTTTGTGTACTGATCGGGATAAAAAACTATTGAAGTCGGAATGTATTTATTTACACGGTTGTGGGTAATTCGAATCTTTGCAAGTATTGTTCCGTTCTCTTTTTTGTGGTGTGGGAATATCATCCCCTTAAATGTAGTCATGTTGTCGCACTTTGTTAATATGTTTTGTGGTGGATTTCGTGAAACAATCCGGTACAAATGTAACATATTTTGTCGAATATGCAACAAACAAAAAAGCTACCTCTTTTTAGAAGTAGCTTTTAAAGCCCTAAGATACTATTAAATAGGAGTGACCCCGATGGGATTCTAACCCATGACCTTCAGAACCGGAATCTGACGCTCTATACAGCTGAGCTACGGAGCCTTTTTTTGAGAGTTGCAAAGGTAATAAATTATTCCAAATCTGAAAAGTCATTTTAAATGTAAAAGACCATAAGGAAATAATTTCAGATTTCCTCCTTTTACTACCGACTACCGACTAAAAACTACCAACTTCTCACTTACCTTCTACTTCCGCCCATAAAAATTAGAATGTAATAAACTAATGTTGCTAATGAGCCGAGTGCTGCGACGACGTAGGTGTAAGCTGCTGTTTTTAAAGCATCTTTAGCCTGATCATGTGTCTCGTAATTGGTTATTCCCGCAGTATTCAACCAGGCTAAAGCGCGTGCACTTGCATTAATTTCAACCGGTAGAGTAATGAAACTAAACAAAGTGGTAATTGCAAACAGAATGATTCCAGCTAAAAGTAATTGCGGAAATGAATTCACAAAAATAATTCCTGCCAACAAAACCCATTGCATCCAACTTGATGCAAAGCTCACCATTGGAACCATTTTGGAACGTAATGCCAAAGGTGCATATGCACTGGCATGTTGTAGTGCGTGACCGCATTCATGTGCTGCAATGGCGGCCGCAGCTACTGAACTTGAACCGTAAACATTTTCGCTTAAGTTCACTGTTTTTGTTGCCGGATTGTAATGATCGGTTAAATGTCCATTTGTGGAAATAACCCGAACATCATAAATGCCATTGTCGCGTAGCATTTTTTCAGCTACATCTTTTCCAGTCATACCGCGGGGAATTGGAATCTTGGAATAACGTTGAAATTTTGATTTTAAATTGCTTTGAATCAACCAACTGATCAAAGCAAAAACTCCAAAAATTATATATATACCTATCATAATAATAAATTTTAAATGTTCATGAAAGTGTATAGTCAAAATTCTTGCCAGTTGACAATTTGGCAGATTTTTACTAAATACCCTATTAGCGAATTAACTAATAAAGAATCAACTATTCCAAATATCGGATAATGGTCTGTTCCCGATCCGGTCCGACAGAGACAATTTTGATTGGAACTTCCAATTCTTCTTCCAGAAAACTTAGGTATGAATTAAATTCTTCAGGAAATTCATCTTCACTCTGCATTTTAGTCATATCGGTTTTCCATCCCGGTAACTCCACGAAAACAGGTTCAGCTCCATCATTTAAGTCGTAAGGAAATTGCTCTACTTCAACTCCATTAATTTTGTAAGCAACGCAAGCTTTGATTGTATCAAAAGCATCCATCACGTCACTTTTCATCATAATTAATTGTGTAACACCATTAATCATAACAGCGTATTTCAATGCTACCAGATCAATCCAGCCACAACGTCTCGGACGTCCGGTCACCGAACCGAATTCGTAACCGATTTTGCGCATTTTGTCACCGGTTTCGTCGAACAATTCTGTTGGAAACGGACCGCTTCCAACACGGGTACAATAGGCTTTGAAGATGCCAAAAACTTCTCCAATGTTTCGTGGAGCAACTCCAAGACCAGTACAAGCACCTGCACAAATTGTATTGGAAGAAGTTACAAAAGGATATGAACCAAAATCGATATCGAGCATGGTTCCCTGTGCGCCTTCGGCCAAGACTTTTTTATCTGATTTCAATGCATCGTTGATATAATGCTCGCTATCAATCAGTTCAAATCGTTTAATGCATTCAATACCTTCGAACCAAGCTTTTTCCAATTCAGGTAAATCATATTCAAAATTGTACTGACTCAAAATTTCTTTATGTCGGATAATGGCAGCATTATATTTTTCTTCAAAATTGTGCAGAATATCACCAACACGTACACCGTTTCGACTTATTTTGTCAGTGTAAGTTGGTCCGATTCCTTTTCCGGTAGTTCCGATTTTTGAACTTCCTTTTGCCGATTCGTAAGCGGCATCGAGTAGGCGATGGGTTGGAAGAATAAGATGTGCTTTTTTTGAAATTTTCAAGCGGTCGGTAAGCGGATGTCCTGAAATTTCGAGTGCATCAACTTCAGCTTTAAAAAGAGCAGGATCAAGAACAACGCCGTTTCCAATAATATTTACTTTGTCACCCTGAAAAATTCCTGAAGGAATTGAGCGCAATACAAATTTCTTTCCTTCAAACTCGAGCGTATGTCCAGCATTTGGACCACCTTGAAAACGGGTAATAAGATCGTAATTCGGAGTTAAAACATCGACTACTTTACCTTTTCCTTCGTCTCCCCATTGGAGACCTAACAAAACATCTACTTTCATTCCTTTTTGAGTTAATATGCTAATAGCTTTTATTTTATGTTTTTGAGTTCTTCTTTGCATTTCTTACAAAGTCCGTATAAATAGAGTGAATAATGCGACGTGTGAAAATGTGCAAATTGTTTTGCTTGAATGGCAACCCTAATTTGCTTATCTGAAAATTCCTTGACTTTGCCGCAATTTGTACAAATCAAATGATGATGCGTATTAATGCCAAAAACTTTTTCGTATTGAGCAAATTGACCGCCTAGTTGATGCTTAATAATCAAGCGACTTTCCAGTAAAAGTTCGAGTGTATTGTAAACAGTTGCCAGACTTACCCGATAGTTTTCCTGCATATGATTGTACAAAATATCAGCATTGAAATGACCTTCGTATGAATAAATCCGCTCCAGAATGGCATAGCGCTCCGGAGTTTTGCGATGATGATGTTTTTTGAGAAATTCGGTGAAAACTTCTTTAACCGCCTCGAATGAATCTTCTTCTTTCATACGAAAATTATTATTTTTCCAAAACGAGTATGTAACTTACATTTTAGATTCTCATTTACTTTGAAGAAAATCCGTATTTCTGCTTGTTTCATAACCAATATTTTGACGAACAAAAGTACAACTTTTTTAAATATTTACCGCTATAAAATTCCTAAAAATAATATTTCCTGTGTTACATCATTTGAAATAAATTGCTGTGAAACTGATGAGTTAGTGACAAAATATTTGATTTTGTCTGATATGTAAAGAGCTGTTTCTTTATTTAAACGGCAAAATCGACTAAAGCAAAGTGCAATTGCTTTATACAAATGAAAATTGTCGGTTTCTGATAATTCAAGCCCTTTTTCAATGATAAGTTCAATACTATCATGACTTAATTTATTTCCGGTTCGGGCAGCAAGAATAAAACCGCTTATCTGAATCCAGATTTTATCGTTTTGAATCCATTGTTTGCATAACTCATTGGAATACTCCAGTTTGCAAAATAAATTCATTACAGATTGCTCGATAATTTCAATCTGATCAAATTCTTCGACCCATTTTTGAGCTAAATCCATCGAAAATTTATCAATAGGTTCCAATAAAGTGGCCATAATCATAGTTTCTCGAATTTGCAAACTCCACAATCGTTGAGCCAGATCATGTCCGGGCGTGTATCCCGCGGCAATTTCTTTGATTCGAGGAATGTTAACTCCGAAGTTTTTTTTGTATATAATGCCTGATTGAGTCATGCTATCCGAGACAACACCGTTCATCGATAAACGGATTTTACGCCGTATTTCGGAAATTTGAGCGTCTAATTCTGGAGTTGAGATGTAATATTTCATTTTATTTTAGTTGTTATTCTTTGGCAATTAGACTATTGCAAAAACAGTTCTGTTTTTTTTTAAATACTATTGCACAAGTTCAATTGTAGTGTTATCTTTGTACTCGCAAAACATGGTGGTCGTAGCTCAGTTGGTTAGAGCGTCTGATTGTGGTTCAGAAGGTCGCGGGTTCGAGCCCCGTTCTCCACCCTTATTAAAAGCCCGAAAAAGGAAGAACAAATCAGTTCTTCCTTTTTTTGTTTTTAGCAGATTGGTCTGCTTTCGGTTTATCAACCACATCGGTTGCCCGGTATAAATCCACAAAATCGTAGCCATCCTTCGATAATTCCACTAATAAATTGTAAAGCCGTGGATAAAACTTGTCCGTCCTACTTTTAGCCGTACCGATATGAAATAATAAAATATTACCGTTCAGACCTTGTTTTGCTTCAAACTGCGCAATTTTATTATAGATTTCGCTACTGGAATAATATCCGGAACGCATTTCAGGAACTGTATAATCGGCATTGGAATATGTTCCGGGTGTAAAATTCACAAGCTGTAAACCACTTTGTCGGCACCATTCGCTAATACTGTCGTTATACCATTCGTTTGGAGGTAAAAAGAACGGAGCTTGATTTTTTTCAATTCCGAATTTTTCCATTGCTCTGTAATTCGCTTTTAAATCGTTTAAGAATTCTCCTTTGTTTACAAACATGGAATCGCGTTTTTGCCAAGAACAATAGAGCAAATGCTTATCTGAATGTCCCCCGAGATACTGATTGTCTTTTTGAAGTTCCTTAATAATTTTAGCAAAACGTCTGTTTCTGTAAAAATCGCCTGTAAAAAAGAAAGATGCTTTGATATTTAGTTTTTTCAAGGTTTTGAGAATGATTTTGTAACCGTCGGCATATTCATGACCCGTGAAAACAAGGCAAATTTGTTTTTTTGAACTGTCAGTACGTGTAATTCCACCGCAGGTATAGGTGTTCAGATCAGAAGTTTTATCCGAAACTCCATCCTGTTGTTTTCCCGAAAGTAAATAAGTGAGCGAAGCGGTTCCATCCATCGTAGGTTCGTTGGTGGAATAATCGGTATAATCATCATGATAAACAGCCCAGTCCGATTGAAAAGGTTCGTACGGATCGGCTTTCGATAACTGAATGCCGGGTAATCTTTTATAAATGGAATTTTGAACCGGACCGTCAACCAATCCGCCTGAAATAGGAATTTTGTTGTTGTGCCACAAAGCCGAATGTGGGTCAGAAGGTGTATCACCGCCTTTTGGAAGCCCGATAATCATACCGGTTTCCCACGGATTACAACCGAACAACCAGTCCACTAACGAATTTTCCATATCCAGATAAGTTGAATCGTTAGTAATTCCCCGATATAAACGACATTGCGAAGCCAATGCAGTCACTAGATTATTTGAACACCAGATAAATGGAATGCCTAGATTAAATGGATTTTCCGACGAGCGTAAATACATTCTATTGATACCATTGCGTAAATTTTCGAGAAATTCTTTTTGATAGCGCGGATTTTCAACATTGGCCAGCATGTAATGACCGAGATTGATAAACGGATACCATTGGTAATGCCGAGCTGTGTCTGAGCATAACCAAGGTGTAACCGGTTCCATTCGACCAAATCCGGCAGCTTCTCTCAGATAATTAGCTTTATAAGTAAGCCTGTAGAGTTGACTCGCAGCCAGTTCCATATCGTCAGCCCAGTTATCTTCTTCGTAAAAATAAGGCGACTTTCCCGGTGCAGTCTGACAAACTCCCGGATTTTCCTTGCCATATTCATAAGCTTCCAGCGCTTTTGTTATCAGGCTGTCGGTAAATGAAGGATAATATTTTCCCAGTAAACTAGCCCCTAAAGCAAAAGCAGAAGAATATTTACCGGCAATCGAAGCAATTCCGGTTGAGCGGTTTTTGTATTTGAAAAGTCCCTGTGGTTTTCCGGTGGCCAGATAAACAGGTCGTCCTGTACCGGCTCCCCAACCGTAATTAACTTTATCTTCAAAAGGTAAACGGAACGATGCATGATCGCGGTCATCGGCAATCTGAAAATAAAGTGTGTCCTGTTTTGGATACATTTTCATCAGCCAATCCAACCCCCATTTGGCTTCGTCCAAAATATCAGGAATGTTATTTGCCCCTTTTTTCCCCAATGCGTTGTATTTATCGGCAAAAGCCGTGGGATTCATTTGATAGGCAAAAAGCATTTGAAAAACGGCATTGGCTGAGGTTGTACCGTATTGCAGATAATCGGAAGCATCATGCCAACCGCCCCGAACATCAACAAATTTGTTTTGTGGTTGGACTGGTTCAGAAGTCTCAGCTTTGCTTTTTCTGTTGTTTTGTTTTGATGAATATGTTTTTTCAATTGGTCTAATTTCAGGCCCATATACTTCATAACCATCGTATTGATGACAAACAGTATCCAGAACCGGATTGTAACCGCAACGCTGTTCGCGCATGTAATTCAATAAAAAATCAGCGCTGCCGAGGTACGCATTTTTATTTATGTAAATGGTTGGTGAGTAAAACAATCCGGCTTTTATATAAAATGCTCCCTGAAGATTAAATTTAGAAAAATCGAGGATGTACGAACTTTTGTATTTGAGAAATTCGCCACGATTGGTTACCGTTTTAAAAACATCCAATTCTTTATTTGTCAGGGCGTCATAAATGCTGAACTGCGATATAAGCTGAGGAGTTTCGCTTATAAAAACCGCTTTTTTTTGTGCTTTGGGCAAATATCCTAACTGATTGATTCTTATCCAGGCATCGATGGCAAAAGCTTGAATACTTAAGCCTAAAATGGTCAGGAATATAAAAATTAGCCTTTTTCGCATGAACAGAATTCTTTTTAATGCAAATGTAGCGGAAATTATCGAATTATCAAATGGAAAATTATTGAGAAAAAAATATTACTTTTGTGCTTGATTTAATTTTGTCAAATTATATTATAACACGAAAGAAATGAAAGTATTAAAATTCGGCGGAACGTCCGTAGGTTCAGCCGCTCGTATAAAAGACGTGGCGAAACTGATTTGTGATGGAGAACAGAAAATTGTGGTCTTATCTGCTATGTCGGGTACTACAAACAGTCTGGTGGAAATTTCCGACTATTTATATAAAAGCAATTTGGCAGGTGCATTGGAACGTATTAATGTGCTGGAACAGAAATACGTTGATGTCGTTGACGAACTTTATTCGACCGAAGAATATACAACTGAAGGTAACAAGATCATAAAATCGCACTTTGAATATTTACGTTCTTTTTCAAAAGCGGTGTTCACTTTATTTGAAGAAAAAGCCATTTTGGCCGAAGGTGAATTGATTTCGACGGCCATGTTTCAGCTTTATTTGCAGGAAATTGGCGAAAACAGTGCTTTATTACCGGCACTTGATTTTATGCGTATTGATAAAAATGCTGAACCTGATTCATCTTTTATTGCAGAAAATATAGCCAAAGAACTGGATGAACAACCCGATAAAACGATTTACATTACTCAGGGATTTATTTGCCGCAATATTTATGGTGAAATTGACAACCTGCAACGTGGTGGAAGTGATTATACTGCTTCATTAATCGGTGCAGCGGTAAATGCAAGTGAGATTCAAATATGGACAGATATTGATGGT
>JBBRTR010000123.1:0-8286 GCA_038244215.1 Bacteroidales bacterium | reverse complement strand
GATGCAATTCACGATATGTTGAGCCGTCTGGATTTGGACGTTTTGTCATACGACTTGCGTCACAAAGCAAACAATGATACATCGCAACAACGTAAAAATGAAGCTCTGAAACGTCTGCAAATTGTAGAATCGTTCCGTGCATCACGCTTGCGTAACAAACCGGAATGGATGATTATCAAAATCGTTCCTGTAATTCCACCGGAATTGCGTCCGTTGGTTCCGTTAGATGGTGGCCGTTTTGCCACTTCCGATTTGAATGACTTGTATCGCCGTGTTATTATCCGTAACAACCGTCTGAAACGTTTAATTGAAATCAAAGCTCCGGAAGTAATTCTACGTAACGAAAAACGTATGCTTCAGGAATCTGTGGATTCATTGTTCGACAATTCACGTAAATCGAGTGCCGTTAAAACTGACGCAAACCGTCCGTTGAAATCACTTTCCGATTCGTTGAAAGGTAAACAAGGTCGTTTCCGTCAGAATTTGTTGGGTAAACGTGTGGATTATTCGGCTCGTTCGGTAATCGTCGTTGGACCAGAATTAAAAATGCACGAATGCGGTATTCCGAAGGATATGGCCGCAGAACTTTATAAACCGTTTGTTATCCGCAAATTGATTGAACGCGGAATTGTAAAAACGGTAAAATCAGCAAAGAAAATTGTCGATCGCAAAGACCCTGTAATCTGGGATATTTTAGAATACGTGATGAAAGGTCACCCCGTATTACTAAACCGTGCTCCGACACTTCACCGACTTGGTATTCAGGCATTCCAGCCAAAAATGATCGAAGGAAAAGCTATTCAGCTTCACCCGCTGTCATGTACGGCTTTCAATGCCGACTTTGACGGTGACCAGATGGCTGTTCACTTACCGCTTGGTAATGAGGCAATTCTGGAAGCTCAAATGTTGATGCTTGCTTCACATAATATTTTGAATCCTGCTAATGGTGCTCCTATTACGGTTCCTTCACAGGACATGGTTCTTGGTTTGTATTATATTACAAAACCACGTACAGAAGCGTTAGGTGAAGGTTTGATTTTCTATTCGCCGGAGGAAGCAGAAATAGCTTACAACGAAAAGAGAGTTTCTCTGCATGCATGGATTAAAGTGAAAACGCTTGATTTGAATAAAGAAGGTGATCTGGAACTGCAATTAATTGAAACTACTGTAGGTCGTATTTTATTTAATAAATGCGTTCCACCTGAAGTTGGTTATATCAACGAATTGCTTTCGAAGAAATCTTTGCGTGACATTATCGGTAAAGTAATTGATATTTGCGGAGTCGCACGTACAGCAGCTTTCCTTGATGATATTAAAGATCTTGGATATTATATGGCTTTCAAAGGAGGTTTATCCTTTAATTTGAATGACGTAATTATACCACCTGAAAAAGAAACATTGGTAAAAGAAGGTAACGACGAAGTGGAAGAAATTCTGAATAACTACAACATGGGATTCATTACTTTCAACGAACGTTACAATCAGATTATTGATACATGGACACACGTTAACTCGAAGTTGTCGAACATTTTGATGAAACAACTTTCAACTGATAATCAGGGATTCAACTCTGTTTACATGATGTTGGATTCAGGAGCTCGTGGTTCTAAAGAACAGATTCGTCAGCTTTCAGGTATGCGTGGTTTGATGGCAAAACCTCAGAAATCAGGTGCCGAAGGTGGTCAGATTATTGAAAACCCTATTTTGTCGAACTTTAAAGAAGGACTTTCGGTTTTGGAATACTTTATTTCAACTCACGGTGCTCGTAAAGGTTTGGCTGATACGGCTTTGAAAACTGCAGATGCTGGATATTTGACCCGTCGTTTGGTTGACGTTTCACAGGATGTTATTATCAACGAAGATGACTGTGGAACATTACGTGGTTTGATTGCTACCGAAATGAAAAATAACGAAGACGTTATTTCTTCTCTCTTTGAGCGTATTTTAGGTCGTGTTTCGGTTCATGATATTTATCATCCGCTATCCGGAGAATTAATTGTAAATTCGGGAGATCAAATTACCGAAACTCTGGCAAGAAAGATTCAGGATTCACCAATTGAACGCGTTGAAATCCGTTCGGTTTTGACTTGCGAATCGAAAAAAGGAGTTTGTGCAAAATGCTACGGTCGTAACCTTGCAACCGGTAAAATGGTTCATATTGGTGAAGCTGTTGGTGTAATTGCCGCTCAGTCAATCGGTGAACCGGGAACTCAGCTGACACTTCGTACGTTCCACGTCGGTGGTATTGCTTCGAATATTGCAGCCGAATCAAAAATTTCATTACGTTATGATGGTCGTCTTGAATTTGACGAACTTCGTACAGTTGATGCAATGGATGAAGCTAAAACTACCCACCAGGTTGTAGTTAGTCGTCTGGCTGAAATGCGTGTTATTGATACAAACACAGGAATTGCTCTAACAACTCAGAATATTCCTTACGGTTCGAAATTATACGTGAAAGATGGTGATCTTGGAACAAAAGGCCAGTTGGTCTGCGAATGGGATCCATTTAACGCTGTAATTATTTCGGAAACCGAAGGTAAGATTGAATTTGAAGATGTTATTGAAAACGTTACCTTCAAAACAGAAACAGATGATGCAACAGGTTTGCGCGAGAAAATTATAATTGAATCGAAAGATAAGACTAAAGTTCCAAGCGCACACATTGTTTCCAAAGATGGTTCAATTCTTCGTACATACAACTTACCGGTGGGAGCCCACTTGGTGTTGGACAACGGCGATAAAATTAAAACAGGTCAGATGTTGGTGAAAATTCCACGTGCAGTTGGTAAAGCTGGTGATATCACCGGTGGTCTTCCACGTGTGACTGAATTATTCGAAGCCCGTAACCCATCGAATCCGGCTGTAGTGGCTGAAATTGACGGTGAAGTAGAATTCGGAAAAATCAAACGTGGTAACCGTGAATTGAGCGTAACTTCAAAAACTGGTGAAATCAAGAAATATATGATTCCGCTGTCGAAACAAATCCTGGTTCAGGAAAATGACTTCGTACGTGCAGGAACTCCACTTTCGGATGGCGCAACTACTCCTTCGGATATTTTATTAATCAAAGGCCCAACAGCGGTTCAGGATTATATCGTAAACGAAGTTCAGGATGTTTACCGTTTGCAAGGTGTGAAAATCAATGATAAACACTTTGAAGTAATTGTTCGTCAGATGATGCGTAAAGTGGAAATCCTTGAACAGGGTGATACACGCTTCCTTGAAAAACAAATCGTTGATAAACATGATTTTATGGAAGAAAATGATCGTATCTGGGGCAAGAAAGTAATTATGGAAGCTGGTGATTCAGCGACTATGAAACCCGGACAGATTATCACACCACGTAAACTTCGTGACGAAAACAGTATGCTGAAACGACGTGATATGCGTTTGGTGGAAACACGTGATGCTGTTGCTGCCACTTCGAATCAGATTCTTCAGGGAATTACACGTGCTGCTCTTCAAACCAACAGTTTTATGTCGGCTGCTTCGTTCCAGGAAACAACAAAAGTACTGAACGATGCTGCTATCAACGGTAAAACCGACCGTCTGGAAGGCTTGAAAGAAAACGTTATTTGTGGTCACTTGATTCCAGCCGGTACAGGTCAGCGCGACTTCGACAAAATTGTGGTTTACTCACGTGATGAGTACGACAAGAAAGTGGATGCACGCCGTAGTGTTATCGATATGGAAGGCGGAGAAGCTGAAGAAGTATAAATTCTTTTCAATATATCAAAAACCGGATCGTATGAAAATGCAATCCGGTTTTTTTATGATTGATAGTTTAGAAGAATTATATACCGTTTTAAAATTATTATCTTTGCAATCAATTATTAGCCAATTAGCATATTACCATATTAGCACATTGAAAAATTATGGATTATTCAAAAATACCCTCTCCTTGTTACGTTCTTGATGAACAGGCATTTCGTAAGAATCTGGCATTAATTAAATTGGTAAAAGAACGTGCCGGCGTGGAAATAATCCTCGCTTTCAAGGCTTTCGCCATGTGGAGCGTTTTTCCGATTGTGAGGGAATATATTCCGTATTCAACCGCAAGTTCGTTGGCCGAAGCACGTCTGGCTTACGAAGAAATGGGAAGCAAAGCACATACTTATGGACCGGCTTATACGGATCGTGAATTTCCTGAAATTATGCGATGCAGTAGTCATATTACCTTTAATTCATTGCAACAGTTTGATCGATTTTATCCCCAAACTCAGTTTGAAAATATATCCTGTGGATTACGTATAAATCCTGAATATTCAAAAGTAGAAACTGATTTATATAATCCATGTGCTCCGGGTTCACGTTTGGGAATTGTTGCCGATTTACTCGGTGATAGATTGCCGATAGGAGTGGAGGGGCTTCATTTTCATACACTTTGTGAATCGAGTTCTTTCGATTTGGAAGAAACACTGGCAGTGGTGGAAGAAAGGTTTGGCAAATATTTCCCACAGATTAAATGGCTGAATATGGGTGGTGGGCATTTGATGACCCGTGAAGGTTATGATGTTGAACATTTGATTACTCTATTACAAAACTTCAAAGCAAAATATCCTCATTTGCAAGTAATTCTAGAGCCGGGAAGTGCTTTTGCCTGGCAAACCGGAGTGTTGGTTTCATCTGTCGTAGATATTGTTGAAAATAAGGGAATTAAAACAGCAATGCTCGATGTATCGTTTGCTTGCCACATGCCCGATTGCCTCGAAATGCCCTACAAACCGGCTATTGTTGGAGCAATCGATTGCATTCCCGGAAAACCGACCTATCGAATGGGTGGTAACAGCTGTTTGTCCGGTGATTTTTATGGCGACTGGTCATTTGATACCAAACTGAAAATTGGCGACCGTATTGTTTTTGAAGATATGATTCATTACACAATGGTGAAAACAACCATGTTTAATGGCGTTTCGCATCCGTCTATCGGAATATGGACAAAAGAAAATGAATTTAAATTGATTCGGGAATTCGGTTACGAAGATTTTAAAAACAGAATGTCATAATTGGAGTTATACTTTTTTAAGTCCCCTTTTGGGGGATTTAGGGGGCATTAACATTATTCCACTTAGCATTCGTCCGGATTTTATTCCTAAACGGCGTGCAGAAAAGAATTTATCGTGTTCGGTAAACGTACAGATTCCTGAGATTTCTATATTTTTAGATAGTATTCCGGCTTTTTCAAGCGATAGTTGATTTGCTTTCCAAAGGTCAAGAAAAAGTGAGTTATTACGATTCTCTACAATGTCGGAATTTTCAAATCCGGCATTTTGGAAATTTTCAACCACTTCTTTCCCAACTTCATATACATTTCCTGAAATGGAAGGTCCAATTGTTACTAGAATATCTTTAGGATTGGAATCGTATTTTTCAACTAAGGTATGAATTGTTTTCTCAGCAATCCGAGCGCAAGTTCCACGCCAGCCGGCATGTGCTACAGCAATAACTTTTTTCTCCGGGTCGAAAAATTGCAACGGAACACAATCGGCTGAAGTTATTCCGATACAAACTTGTGGAAGTTTTGTAAATATAGCGTCAATTCCATTCAGATAACAGACTTTTTCTTCTTCTGAAAGTTGAAAATAAACTTCGTCAATCTCACGGATTTCAGTTCCATGAGTTTGATAGGGGATAATGAGCTTTTCGGGATTAATGCCAAGCTTATCACAAAGAATCTGTTTATTCTGTTCAAAATCTTCGGTTTTGTCACCTGCAAACGGACTCATATTCATAGATGCATAATTGCCCACGCTTGCACCGCCTTCCCGGCTTGTGCAAAAATGGGCAATTTCATTATATTCGTCTAATAACTTGTATGTTATCATTCTATTTACTATAAACTACCTACTACAAACTATTTATAGTTCATCCCACCCAATTCCTTTATACTTGCTTAAATCATCCTCTTCGTCTTCTTCCAATTCTTCTTCAATTTCCTCTTCTTCAATCTCATGAACGGTAACTTCCATAGGGCGATGCGTGATTTCCACCATTTTATTCGATTCCTTATTGATTTCTACCCATATTAAATCTTTAAGTTCCTGAATTCCTGTACCGGCTACCGACGAAATGAAAACTGTCTGAATATTTGGCGGAATTTCATTTTTTATTCCGTCCATTAATTCATCATCCAGCATATCGCATTTAGTAATAGCCAGAATCCGTTGTTTGTCGACAAGTTCGGGATTGTATTGTTTTAATTCATTCAACAGAATGTCGAATTCTTTCACAATATCGTTACTGTCGGCAGGAATCATAAACAGTAAAATCGAGTTTCGTTCGATATGACGTAAAAAACGCAATCCCAATCCTCGGCCTTCGGCTGCTCCTTCAATAATTCCGGGTATATCGGCCATAACGAATGATTTTCCATCCCGATACGAAACAATTCCCAGATTCGGAACCAAAGTAGTAAACGGATAATCTGCAATTTCGGGTTTGGCAGCAGAAACAACCGAGAGCAAAGTTGACTTTCCCGCATTCGGGAATCCAACCAAACCAACATCAGCCAGAACTTTAAGTTGCAGAACTACTGTCTTTTCAATGGGAGGTTCGCCCGGTTGTGCAAAGCGTGGCGTTTGATTGGTTGCTGTGCGGAAATGCCAGTTTCCCTGTCCACCACGACCGCCTTTTACGAGAATAACTTCTTCGCCATCTTCTTTGATATCGCACAAAAATTCACCGGTCTCGGCATCATAAACGACTGTACCACATGGGACATCAATTACTTTATCTTCGCCTTCTTTCCCAAAACTACGACTTTGACCACCATCTTCACCTTCGCCTGCATGAATATGACGGGCATATTTCAGGTGAATCAATGTCCAGTGGTTTTTGTTTCCACGTAAAATAATGTGTCCGCCGCGTCCGCCATCACCGCCATCCGGACCACCTTTCTGAGTCAGTTTATCACGGTATAAATGTTTCGAACCCGCTCCACCTTTGCCCGAACGACAAAATATCTTTACGTAATCTACAAAGTTTGAACTTGCCATTGATGTCTTTTAATTTATTTAGATAACAAAACACACCGGTATAAGTTTCCGATGTGTTTTCCATAAGATCTTTTTTGTTATAATTTTGAGTCGATAATTGCCGAGATACGTTCGAACACTTCTTCAATCGTGCCTAGTCCATCAACGGCAGTGTATTTGTTTAGTTTTTTGTAGAATTCGCAAGCCGGCCTCGATTGAGTCTTATAAACAGCAAGTCGTTTCGTCAAAGTTTCCATATTATCATCAGATCTTCCGGATGTTTCAGCGCGCGCCAAAATCCGGTTAATCAACACCTGATCATTGATACACATTTCAATCAAAACGGAAATCTTTTTGTTCCGCTTGTTAATAATTTCTTCCAAAGCTTCTGCCTGAACAAGCGTGCGCGGAAATCCATCCAAAATGATACCGTTGTAGCTTCCTTTTTCGTTCTCTATTTTGTTTATCAATATGTTAATTATCATTTCGTCAGGAACGAGATTGCCCTTTGAAATATATGATTCGGCTATTCTTCCCAGCTCTGTTTTTCTACTGATTTCTTCGCGAAGAATGTCTCCGGTCGACACATGCATCAAATTGTATTTCTTTACTATGAGCGCACTTTGCGTTCCTTTTCCACTTCCCGGAGGACCAAACAAAATAATATTCAACATACTCTTTATAATTAATAATTAACAATTTACGATTGATAATTATTTTTATCTTATATAACTAACTAAAACTAACTAAAACGAATACAACCTAAAAAACTTTCTTACTGCTTACTGCTTACTCCCCACTGCTTACTGCTTACTGCTCTCATCGTTTACTGCTGACTGCTGACTGATAACTGCCCACTGCTTTCTACACAACGGTGTAAATATCCTTCAAATTCCGTCCATAACCATCATAATCGAGTCCGTAACCCACGATAAAGTCATTCGGAATTTTCATGGCTACATAATCCACCTTGATGTCACGTTGCAAAGCATCGGGTTTTTGTAAAAAAGTGGCGATGCGTATTTCGTTCGCACCTTTGGCATGCAACGAATTAAGGATACGTTCCATAGTGAGACCGGTATCCACGATGTCTTCCACAACCACAACATTCCGTCCTACAACACTTTCATTCAGCCCGATAATTTCTTTTACTGCTCCCGTGGTATAAAGTCCTTCGTACGACGACAGTTTGATAAACGTGATTTCGCAAGGTACACTTACTGTTTTCATCAGGTCGCCCGCAAACATAAAAGCGCCGTTGAGTACACAGATAAAAAGCGGATTTTTATCCGCCAAATCGCGGTTGATT
>JBBRTR010000122.1:0-8427 GCA_038244215.1 Bacteroidales bacterium | reverse complement strand
TTAATCCTATGGCCGATCCCTTGTAAATAAACTGGTATGAATATTTGTAGCTTAATTTACCTGTAAAGTTGATTAAACTTATACCAAGTTCTATGAAGAGACTTGAAACATCAAATTTGCCAGTTGCCGATTTAAATATTTCCTTATAATAATTAACATATCTATCGGAAACGGCCTCAACTCTTAGATACGGCGGATTGCCAATCACCACATCAAACCCCACAAAATCTCCATCATCATTCAGCACTTCGGGAAATTCAAAACGCCATTCAAATGCATTCTCAAAAATGATATTGGATTCAATGTTGTCTCTTTCTACTTCGAGTTTTTTTAATTGCACCGCAGCTTTTTCTAAATCTTTTACTAATTGCTTATCCAACTTTTCGCCCCATTGTTTTTGTGTATTTATTTCGGTAGCAATTTTATCAACCTTTCCACGCGCTAAACTTATTTTCTTTTTGAATGGATTGTCAATATTCGTTTTAAAATCAGCTTTTATATCGGCGATCAATCGCTCCATTTCTCTTTTCTGTTCCTTGTTTTCCGCGTTCCGGTATGTGTCCACGGCTATGCGGTAACTGGTAATATTCCACTTGCCTTGCAGCGCTTGCTTCAGGTTAGCATCAATGGCAAAGCGGCTTACCAAAGAGTTTCCACATTTTATATTGATGTCAATATTTGGAAGTGTTTCCAGTTCCGTGGCGTTTTTATAGTATGCATTTTTCAACAACTCAATCCATAAACGCAATCGGCAAATTTTTACAGAATTGGTATTGATGTCCACACCGAAAAGACAGTTTTCAATAATGGTTTGTTTTTCATGAAAAAGCGTTTCCTGTATGCGCTGGCTTTCTTTATGCGTTGGATGATATTCAAAGAGTTCACCTTCTTCATCGGTTACGATCAGTTCATCATTCACCACTTCCACCTGGTATTCTTTCAGGCGTTTGCCTTCACGGTCCTGCAAAATTTTCAGGTCGTTTTTCACCGCAATTATTTCATTCAGCGCCGACACTAAAAAGTGCCCGGAACCCACAGCAGGATCGCAAATTTTGAGGCTGTTGATAATTTTGTTGGCTTCATTCCGATCGTCAATTTTATCATACAAATCTTCAATACTATTGCAGTTCCATTTTTTATTGTCATTGAATTTCTGCACAACGGCTTTGCGTATTGTTTCCCGGCACATATACATCGTGATGAAACCTGGCGTAAAAAATGAACCGTCTTTATAACCATTTATTTTTTCAAAAATCAATCCCAGCACCGAGGCATTGATCAATGTTTTATTATCTTCCTGTATGTCTTCCGCGCCTTCGCTGCTAAAATCATACGCGTTTAAAAATTCAAATAAATATTCCAAAGTATTTAAACTGCCGGTACGTTTCTTTCCCTGGTCGTTTTTTAAAACAGTGGAAGAAATAATAGGAATTTTTTTATCATCTTTTAAATTGCTGATGAATAAAGTCACTTGTTCAATATCTGTCGGTTCAAACAAGGAACTATTTAAATAAGGAACTTTTTCAAAAATCTTTTTTACATCTTCATTTCTTTCCTCATGCTTTCGCGCCAAAACCTGGAAAAATAAACTGTTCAGGTCGTCATAGTTTTTGATTGTATCAACGTTCAGGAACGAATAAGAAGTATCACCTTTGCTATAGGTAATGAGTTGCGCTTCCAATAATTTTAAAAACAAAATCCGGTTTATCCAGGTGATGGAAAGTTCCAGCGCAACATTGAACAATTGTTCTTCCGTAGTGCTGCCAAAATGATGGGGATTTTTTAGTCTGTTTAATTTATCCAAACTATCCAATTGAATGATGGAATCTTCAAGCAATGTTCCGGAATGTCTTTCCCCATCTTTGTTTCGGTCAATTAATTTCTTGCTGCCGGATTTTATTTCTGTCAAACCAATAATATGTAAAAGCTCTGTGTAAAAGCGTTTATCAAGACTATTACTATCGTTGGCAAAAGGAAGTTTCAAGAGATGTTCCGGCGATAATATTTTGAATAAAGCAATGAGTGAATGATCATCTTTCTTATCCGCATTGCGAATGGGTTTTTGATAATCGCGGATATTGAAGTAGGTAAATTCAATATCTGTGTTGATGGCTGCGATAAAAGGTTCGGCAATTTGTTTGTAGAAAAAATCTGTTTTGGTATCCGCCAAACGCCCGCCTTCAAAGTCAGTGAATTGTTTGACAAGATTTTTATTCTGCGCAAAAAGCCTGTCGAAAAGCGTAGCGTCAAAAATAAACCATTCATTGATGTTGGTGGCCACAACATGTTTTACTTCCAGATTTTTATGAGTAATTCTTTCTCTTAAATAATAAAGCACCAATTCCTGGAAGGCTTTTACATTCAGAGAAGCAAGCATTTGTGACTGGCTTTCGCCACCGGAAAATGATTTGATCATTTCCGCTTTATTGGTCGGCTTTTTTGCTTCAATGATAACGCCGACGGTTGTTTTAGCCGAATTGCCATTATGAATGACCAAATCATTTCTACCTTTTGTATTAATAAAATGATTCGGTTCGTAATAAGTTTTCTTCAAAAAATCAATGATGAGGTTTTTATGAAACTCTTCGCTTTCGGTATCGTTGCTGCGGTCGAGCAACTGGATAAGATTGGCTTTGAAATTTTCAATGACAGACCTGTTAGGTTTTACTTTTAAAAAAGCTTTATTGAGTGCCTTTCTCGGTTTCAATTCCTTTAATTCCATGGATAATTTAATATTCTTTTGCAGTTGGAAAGTATAAAAATACAATATTTAATGAATGATAGTGTTGTCCATTAAGGAAGATGAGAATCCACTAAAAGGCTTTTATCAATCGGTTTGTGTTCACAAAACGGAAATACGAATGTTTCGGTTGGTGAGACACCAACCGATAGGAAAAAATACAATATTTAATGAATGATTGTATTGACACCGATTGGAGAAGATGCTTCATTATATTTTTGGGCTAAAGCCCATTCCCTAAATATTATTTAGCCACTGCTTAAAAGCAGTGGCAATTGAAACAAAAATAAAGCTTTCAATTGTTTAGCATCGTCTCGCCCACGCGGACGATGCGCTGGAAACTCCAAAGCCATTGTTTGAAAATACGATATTTAAGAATCGCATCGTCCCCTGCGGGAGACGATGCTACACTACAATGAATGATTGTGTTGCCAATAAAGAAGATGAGAATCCACTAAAAGATATTTATCTATTGTTTTGTGACTTCGCAAAACGGGAATACGAATGTTTCGGATGGTGAAACACCAACCGATAGGAAAAGTATGGCCCCTGCGGAAGAAGTTATTTCACATAAAAAAAGGATCAACCCCGTAATCCTTTTTTATTGTAAACTTTATTGAAAGATTTCACTATCGGTCGGTGTCCCCACCGACCGAAATTCCAAGACTATGCTTCACAAAAAAAAGGATCAACTTATGACCCTCTTTTAATTTTATATTTTATTGAAGAATTATTGTTTTAAAAATTTCAAAGTTGTCAATTTATTATTTTGAATTATTCGTACAAAATAAATTCCTGCAGGAAGATCCTGGACATCTATTGTTTTCATCGGTTCATTTTCAACAGTAAATGATTTTACTATTTTACCGGAATTATTTATTACCTGGATAGCTGCTTTTTCATTACTTAATCCTGAAATATGAATGTAGTTGGATGTTGGATTTGGATAAAGAGAAACACGTATATTTTCCTGTTTTAAATTGTTTAGAAATCCTGCTTCTTTAAGTATGGAACTTGCAGGTGTATATTTTGCAAGGTATTGTTGTTGTGAGAAAAGCGTTAAGAGAATGTCGGAATTATCCAACAAAACCATATCCCTTATTTGAGCATTTGCACCAATATTGACCGTTAATATACCGTTGTCGCAAAAACCGGAATCAAGCGTACCATTTTTTAAAAACCTGAAAACAATATTATCTATAGTAGATAAGTAAATTTTTCCATCCTGCTCCACTATTTTATTTATTTTATTATAGTTGTTTATTGTGACTACGCCATTTGTGCCAAATGCAGATTTAGTGGTGCCATCAGGTTTGCACTCAAACATAAATACACGCGTAGCATTGCCACCAAACACTGTTCCTGCTGTCAGGATATTCCCGTTGGCAAGAACTTTTATTTGCGTGGGTGTTACCGCTTCAGGATACGTATAAATATAAGATACATACAGAGAACCGCTACTGCCAAAACTATTATCTAAGTTTCCGTTGTCATTAAAACCGATAATTCTTAATTCAATAGAAAAAAGTTCCGTGCTGAAATATCCGGCAGCAAAAATTCTATTTAATTGATCTATGGCAAATGATGGTGAATGAATATAATATCTGTCTCTGAAAGTATTTGTTGAAGTTCCATTAATTCCAAATGAAGTATTAACGGTTCCGTTTTCATTTAAACAAAGTTGCCAAATGGTTGAATATTGTTCAGGATAATATTCCGCAAAGAAAATAAGTATTAATTGTCCATCGGTTCGCAATTTTATATCCATTAAAGGTGCTGTTATTCCCTGTCCTTTTCTCCCATTTGCAAAACTGTTGTCAAGTGTTCCATTATTATTATACCGCACGATGAAAGTTTTGCTGTTACTCATACCACCAACCACTATTTGATTATTTTGAATCAGTAAGATGGGATTTGATATATCCACGGGAAGTAAGACTCTGCCCTTATTTCCAAAGGACTTGTCTAACTTTCCAGTGGGAAAAGTGCAGGTAAGATTGGGCTTGGCAACATCTCCTGATGCGACAGTTATAATTCGCCCATCCGGAAGAATCGCGACTTTCTCTGCGCCAAATTTTGGATTTGAAGTTGTGCCATCTTTCCCGAAACTACTGTCTAATTGGTAGTTCTGGCTAAAACCCAGGCTGCACATACTGATCAGCAACGCTAAAAGAATAAATTTTTGTTTCATAATAAATGTTTTATTTGTTTAGGTAAAAAAGTTTTTATTTTCTGTATTAATAAAATAGATAGACTTTTCCAATATTCATTAGAGGAGGATAGAGGAAGAAAGGTTACAAACAAAAAAAAGGGAAGTTGCAAAAACAAAAATCATGAAATAGTCTATGTCCTAATTTTGAGAATATGAATATTCAATGGCTTGAATATTTTCACTATCGGTCGGTGTCCCCACCGACCGAAATACCACTATCATCAATCCTCTGCCAGAGATGCTGATATAATTACTTTATTTCGCCTGGTGCAACACCGACCGAAAGAAAAATTACATCGTCCCCTGCGGGAGACGAGGCTACATTAAAGAAACATTTATTGCAGGCTTTCGATCACCTTTTCAATTCTTTTCATTTTTGTTTCTTCTGTCTTTGCATCTGTTATTGAAAGGACTAAAGCTTTCTTTTTGCTCGGGGCTAATTTCTCAGATTTTTCTTTGGCCACTTTATTTTTGGCGAAAGCTTTTTGCAATTCTAATGGAATATGAACTGTTCTTGGCGCAGTGTCTAATTCCAAACTTATTTCCTAACGATCGCCATTTTTTACATTTGCATTCTTACGATTTTCTGCACTTAAACTAATTAAAAATTTATCGTCCATTTTTGCGATGGCACTTCAGTATGAATATTTATTCAGCGTCACAATTACTAAAGGCTTTTTGCCACTGTCTAATTTTGTAAGTACCTGCTAGGGAAATTCAATACCTGTGTTATTCCCGAATGTCAGAATGGTAGTTTTAAATTTTATCATTGTTGTTAAATACTTTTATTTTTACTTAAGGATTTGCTTCTTCATAAAACGAAATACAAATGTTTCGGTTGGTGAGACACCAACCGATAGGAAAAAAAATGCATCGTCTCTACAAGGGACGATGCATTCCTAAAAAAATATTGTAAACACTACCTTGTGATGATAATTTTTTGTTCTTCGATCACTCCATCCAAACTGAATTTTACTGAATACATTCCTGCTGAAATATTATTTGGCAGTGTTACTATCTTAGTAAAGAAGCCGGGATTAGTGGAACCATAATCGGCTGCAAATACAATCTTTCCATTTATATCGTAAACAGCAAGTGTAGCATGTGAAGATTTAAGCACCTTAACATTAATATTGAATGAGTTTCCTGTGACGGGATTAGGATACAAATACAATTTTTGTTGTGTTTTGGCTATTGCAATTTCTTCTTTATTAAACGCGGGTTTATTTATAAGAGATGCAGAATTAATATAGCGGGCTGTGAAAAAGGAACTATGTACTCCATCAATATACCAATATCCTGCTATCACTATTTTTCCATCTGATTGCAGGGCAACGTTATTAACTCCGAGTTGCTTTGTAGAGGCCATAGATGTATAAACGCCTGCTGTTCCGAATGTATTATCCGGAACTCCCGCCGAATTAATCTTGGCAAGCGCAACAGCGTAAATTGTTCCTGAAGATAGGTAGTTGTAGGATTGTCCGGCAAGGATAATATCATCATCCGGCTCTATTGCCATTGTCTCACATATAGCTGTGCCACTGTCAACGTCTATAAATTTCCATCCTTGAGTTCCGAACGACATATCTATCGAACCATTCGGATTCAGACATAATGCAGCAAACTGTGTAGTTCCAAAATAATTCGACATGCCGCCTAACACGATGCGTCCGTCAGAAAGCAAAGCAGTTGCGTTACTAATATCTACTGTGCCTTTATCTTCCCTTACAATTCCTCCTGAACCAAATGAATTATCCAGGGTTCCGTTTACATTTAAACGAATAGCAGCAAAATCATATCTGAGAGAGGAAAAAAACAATAATGTGTCAATAGAACCACCTGCCACAATTTTTCCATCAGGTTGAATAGCCAGTTGTCGACATTCCGAATGCTTTCCTTTTAAATACAATGTAAACATTCCACCGGTGCCGAACGAATTATCCAATGTTCCGTTTGGTTTTAATCTCACAACTAACATGTTACCAAAGCCCCCTGAACCACCCTGATATCCGGCTAGTAAAATCTTACCATCCGCCTGTATGGCTACATCGTAACAAATCATGTCGCTGTGGGGAATATTGATTTCTACTGATCCACCGACACCAAAGCTGGTATCAGGAGAACCATTTTTCCTTAGCCGGTACACAATAAAATTGTTGACATTCTTTGTACCTACACCACCGCCTGCTACTATAATTTTTCCATTGGATAACAAGGCCATGTCACAGAAAAATCCTCCTTGAATGGCTGCAATACCATTGGTTCCAAAAGTATTGTCATAAGCGCCGTTCGGCTTAAGTCGTGTGATAGCGATATTGGAATTGCCAATTGTATTAAAACTGTTACCACCAGTGAGGACATTACCATTTGACTGAACCAGGACTGTACGGGCAATGTCATCCCTCCCCGAAGCTATCTTGGTAAGTTTGTACCCCGTTCGGGAAAAGGAAGGATCTAATGTTGGTTGAGCTTCAACTAAAATAGTCGTTAACAACAGCACTACTGTTGCGGTGAATAATTTTGTAAAATTGTTCATTTTAAATAATTTAAATGTGGATTAATATAAGAAGTGATATAGAAAAAAATTACTCTTTCATAAATGATAACAGCAATTGCATTACTGCCGGTAATATGTATAATTTTTTTTTTTTAAAATGAAACTGTGATTCCTCATTCGTGAATTTTCCTGCGTGTAAAAATTTAATAGTTTTAATAGTCATGTTTTTTTGATGATGATATTTAAAAATACCTAACTGCACGCACAGAGCCTACGTAGCCCTTTTGGGTTTGGTCATGCCAACTGGCCTTGAAGTTTTTTATCCATGAATAGTTTTGACTGCCTTCGGTGGAACTCCAATAATTAGTACCGGTATAACCACCAACTACGTCTTGTTGATTTTGCAATTGATCCAACTCATATAATGATGGTAAAAACCAGTCAGTGTAACCGCTGTTTGTAGATTTTGCGCATTCAAGCGCTGCATAACTTCCTTTCCTGCCTTGTGCTAAAATAATTTTACGGGTGTTTGCTTTTCCACCACCTATATCGAATGCGGTTGCCCCTGTTACAATGGATTTTAAATTGTTCCATGAAGCTGGTGGTAAATCAACTGTATCGGCTATCATGCCATGTTTCCCGGAACTGTTGATGTAAAATATAATACCGCCACCAAACCGTTCGCCGATATAGCCGACATGGCCTGGCAACGCTGTTGAATTTTCCATTTGGATATCTGGCATGGCCTGGATGGGTAAAGGCTCCTTGTTGCAGGAAATGGCTAACAGCATAAAAGCAGCAATCCCTGTTTTAAATGTTTGAAACTTTTTCATAATTTGATTTTAGTTTTTATTTGAATTATTACATTAAAGGTAAATTGATAAATACTGAAAAGCATTACACAAGTCTTGTAAAAAGTTACATCATTCACACTTATTCCTGTACATTAAAATACAGGTTGTAGTGCTGGATTAGATA
>JBBRTR010000121.1:0-8579 GCA_038244215.1 Bacteroidales bacterium | reverse complement strand
ATAAAACCGGCATTGTCCCCTTACGGCAATACAAAACAAATAGGAGAAGAAATTATTCGCGATACAATTCATGCAAACCCTTGCTATCAAAGTATAATATTAAGATATTTTAATCCGATTGGTGCTCACTCTTCGGCTGAAATCGGTGAACTACCAAATGGTGTTCCTAATAATCTATTGCCTTTTGTAACTCAGACTGCCATTGGACTTCGCAAGCAATTGCAGGTTTTTGGTGATGACTATAATACACCGGACGGTTCGTGCGTCCGCGATTACATTCATGTGGTCGATTTAGCCAGAGCACACGTAATTGCTGTTCAACGAATGTTGAATCATCAGACAAAAAGCAAAGTAGAAACTTTTAATTTGGGAACGGGAAGAGGTTTATCTGTTCTGGAAATAATCCAAACTTTCGAGAAGGTAACGGGAGTAAAAGTTCCATATCGTATTGTTGGTCGTCGGGAAGGTGATATTGAAAAGGTTTGGGCCGATCCCTCTTATGCCAACAATGAATTGGGTTGGGTAGCCAAAGAAACAGTGGAAGAAACGCTTCGAAGTGCCTGGGCATGGGAATTAAACTTATCGCAACGCGTAAAAGCTGAGTAAGAAATAAAGAAAAATAGTAGAAAAGCAATTAGTAAATACTTGAAGTGGTTTTATTAATTGTTTTTTTTGTTTTAATTATCAATAATCAACTATCATGTTATATCCATTAAAATTTAGCCCGATTTTAAAAGACAAAATTTGGGGAGGAACGAAACTTAAAAGTTTGTTTGCTAAAGCAGCTGAAACTAATAAATTAGGAGAAAGCTGGGAATTATCGGGCTACGAAGGTGATGAGTCGGTTGTGACAAACGGTTTCTTAGCAGGAAACAACCTGACTGAGTTGATTGAAATTTACATGGGAGAGTTGATTGGTGATAAAATATATGATGAATTTGGTTTGTCGTTTCCTTTGTTGTTTAAGCTGATTGATGCCAACGAAAATCTTTCCATTCAGGTTCACCCGGGCGATGAAGTAGCTGCTGAGCGACATAATTCATATGGAAAAACAGAAATGTGGTACGTGATTGATGCTGATCCAGGTGCTGAATTGATAATTGGATTCAGCAAAGATTGTACAAAAGAAGAATATTTAGAAGCTTTGGAATCAGATAAAGTGGAAGATTTGCTTCAAAAAGTTCAGGTGAAAAAAGGAGAAGTTTTCTTTATTCCGGCTGGTTTGGTTCATGCTATTGGAAAAGGAGTTGTGGTCGCTGAAATTCAGCAAAGCAGTGATATCACGTACCGGATTTATGATTATAAACGTACCGACGATCAGGGAAATGAACGTGAACTGCATACCGAACAGGCTTTGGATGTTATTAATTTTTCAGCTTCAGTAAATCCACAAACAAATTATACTATTCTGTTAAATGAAATAACAAAATTGGTAGAATGCAATTATTTTGTAACCAATATGTTAAGCCTAACCGAGCCCATGACACGCAATTATGGCACCATTGATTCGTTTGTTGCCTATATGTGTCTGGAAGGAAGTCTGGAAATTGATTTTAACGGAGAGAAAACAAAGGTAAACAAAGGCGATACAATTTTAATTCCGGCATCTATTGACGAAATTGGTCTTTTGCCCAGAAAAGAATCGACTTTGCTTGAAGTTTATATTCCTTAATAATTTCATTTAAAGTTTGAAAATCTGGCTTGCCGCACGTTCGGCAGCCATTCCTTTTCCATATAAATCAATTGTGAAATCAGATTTTTTGGTTTTGAAGAATTCAAAAGCATTTTTTAGCTTTATCGGATCGCTTCCAGTGAGGATATTAAAGCCGTTTTCTACCAACTCTACCCATTCGGTCTGTTCACGGAGAGTGATACAATGTTTTCCAAAGAAAAACGCTTCTTTTTGAACGCCACCGCTGTCTGTAATTACTAATTCGCAGGATTTCAGCATCATAATCATATCAAAATAACCAACCGGATCAATCAACTTAAATTCAGGAATAATATTTTGTTGTGCCAGAATATTCCGGGTTCGTGGATGAATTGGTACTACAACCGGTGTTTGACGATTAATTTCATTCAAGCCAACGATAATGTTTTTCAGATTTTCCGGAGAGTCAGTATTTTCCTGCCGATGAATTGTTCCCAAAATAAATTTTTGTAATCCAATTTTTGAAAGGATGTCTGATTTTTCCTTGGCTTTTTCAGCGTAAAAAATAGCCGCATCTTGCATTACGTCACCGTTTTTATATATTTTAATCGGCATTGAATCAAATCCTTCCCGTTTCAGGTTATTTATTGCAGTATCAGTCGGACAGAATAAAAAACTTGAAATCCTATCTGTCAGAATTCGGTTGATTTCCTCCGGCATTTCCATGTTGAATGAACGAAGACCCGCTTCGACATGAATAACCGGAATATGAAGCTTTGCGGCAGCTAGAGCACCTGCTAAAGTGGAATTTGTATCACCATAAACCAAAACCCCGTCCGGTTTTTCTTTCATCAGAATTTCCTCTATTCCTTCCAACATTCTGCCTGTCATAGCTCCATGCGTCAAGCCGTGAATATCAAGTTGGTAGGCTGGTTTTGGAATCTCCATTTCTTCAAAAAATACTTCAGACATATTTGAATCAAAATGCTGGCCTGTATGAACTATTAATTCTTCAATTCCAAGCAACTTGAACTGACGGCTTAATGTTGCCGCTTTAACGAATTGTGGTCGGGCTCCGACTATGGTTATGATTTTTTTCATAAAGAATCTAATAATTGAGCTAATTCAGCTGTTAAGGATCGACGTGAAAAACGATCAACTGATGCAGGTTCTATAAATAAAGTATTTGATTTGAAACGATTATAGTATTCTAAAATAATCTTTTTAGTGTTTAACTCATCCATGAAATCAACCATTTTTCCCGATCCGGTTTCACGTAAAACCAAAGCCGCGTCACCATCTGTTGGCCCAACTCCCAAAATAGGTCGTTTGGCAGCTAGATATTCATAAAATTTTCCAGTCAAAATACCTTTTGCATTGGCCGATTGATTAATCAGCAATAAAAGTACTTGTGATGATTGTTGCTTCGAAATTGCCTCACTGTGTGATAAATAATCAATTTTCAGGAAATTCTCCTGTAATTTTAAAGCTTTGATTTCTTCTAAAACCGAAAAGTCGACTTTACCAACTAGTTGTATTTGTAAATCAGTTTTAAAAGCAAAATTTTCGTTGCAAATTTCACTCAGAACTTTCCATACAGTTTTAGGATTTCTCGCTGCATTTAAAGTTCCGATATGAGAAATAGAAAATTTATTGTCTAGTTTAATATTTGTAATTTGAGCATCAGATTCATCAAAACCGTTTGAAATGACTTTAATTCTTTTCGGCTTTAAAAGATCATATTCATTTTTCATTCCCTGAGACACAACCAGTACACAATCAGCATTTTGAATGACTTTACGTTCTAGTCGGTGATGAATTTTATTGGATATTCCGGTTAAATTCAGATCTTTGTAGAAATCAATATTGGTCCATGGATCCCGAAAGTCGGCAAAAAACGGAATGTTTGGAAAATTCTTCTTTAGTCCAAGTCCAATCATATGCATGGAATGTGGTGGACCGGTTGTAATAATCGCAGCTACCGGATTTTTCTTCAGATAATCTGTAAGAAATTGGACCGATGGTTTTATCCAGAATCGACGCGGATCAGGAATCAAAAAATTCCCACGGATCCAAATAGACAGTTTATCCTTCCAACCTTGCTTTTTATTTTCCGATATAAATCCGGCATTGATGGGTTCATTTTTTTTGCCGGTCAGATTCCGATAGAAGTTATACGGTTCCCAAATTGGTGTTTTAATGACCTGAATATCAGATGGGATGTCTTTTTCAAAGGAGTTATCAATTGAAGGATATTCAGGATTCTCAGGTGTATAAATGATTGGCTCCCAGCCAAACTCTCGAAGATATTTCGTAAATTTAACCCAACGTTGAACACCGGCACCACCGCTCGGAATCCAGTAATAAGTTATTATGAGAACTTTCTTCATGTGGTAGTTATTCAAGCTAAAATCAATTTACACTAATAAGATAATAGCCACAAGTTGTAACGAAATTTCTAAAATAGGGAAGTTTACCTAAAATGGTTGGAAGTTTTCGGGGTTTTAGACCAAACTTCACTTCATAATTGGGATTGATAAAATACAAGGTTTTCATCAAAACCGTATAGTTATTTTTCTCGGTCAACCTTTCAAATCGTTCTAAACTTATGCCCGTTTCCTTTATTTCCAACAAACCTGAAATTGTATTCTCAGTTTCACCAAATGACTTTAAAACAGATCTGTAAATAGATTTTGGAAGAAGATGAAAAAATGGCAAATTAGATAACGCTTTGCTTTTACACATTTGTTGATGTCCTCCAAACGGATTTTGCCAAGGTGGAAATGCCAAAAATATGACAGCATTCGGTGACATTAAGTTTTTAATTAAGCCCAAAAATTTATCCTGATCGTGAATATGTTCAATCACGTCACGAATAATAATAATATCAAATCGGGAAAGATATTCATTTGAATTATATATATCGTCACTTATCAGTGTCAATTTATTATTAAAATCAAGCGTAGAATATAGCTCTTTTGCTCTTTCAATCTTAGATAAACTGTAATCAACGCCAGTGCAAAAACATCCTAATTCCAAAAATGGTTTGAGATTTCCGGCTTCTCCACAACCGATCTCCAGAACTTGGAAAGAGCTTTTTATTTCTTTCTGAGCCTGAATAAATGGAATTATATATTTTCGGGTTGAAAGTGTCTGCTCGTTAAAATATCGCTGTGGATCTCGATGACGTTTTTGCATTTGACTTCTATAAATTTATATGATTAACAGCACGTTGAATTCTTTCAACTGTTTCATTTTTACCTATAATTTCGATTATATCAAACATATGTGGACCTTTTGGTTCGCCAACAATCGACAAACGGAAGGCATTCATTATGCCGCCCATATTATATTCCTTTGTTGCAATCCAATCTTTTACAATAGTTTCTGTATTTTCCGTAGTAAATGTGTCAATCTTTGAAAGTACTGCAATTAGTTCTGTCATTTGAGCCGAAGTTTCAGCTTTCCAACGTTTTTGAATCGTTTTGGCATCGTATTCCGTTGGAGCAACAAAGAAGAAACCGGATTGTCCCCAAAGTTCATTAACGAAATTGGCACGTTCTTTTACCAATGATACTATTTTTTCAACCTTTACTATATCAGCACTAATATTTTTTTCAATCAGAATATTTTGGAAAGTGATTGCAATTTCTTCATTTGATTTTGATTGCAGATATTTGTGATTAAACCATTTACCTTTTTCATAATCAAATTTAGCTCCGCTCTTACTCACTCTGTCGAGTGAAAACAACTCAATTAATTCTTGCATTGTGAAAATTTCCTGTTCAGTTCCTGGATTCCAACCAAGCAGAGATAGAAAATTGACAACTGCTTCAGGAAAATAACCTGCTTCGCGATAACCTGACGAAGATTCACCGGTTTTCGGATCTTTCCAGTTTAACGGAAACACCGGAAAACCGAGTCGATCACCATCACGTTTGCTGAGTTTACCATTTCCATCCGGCTTCAAAAGCAAAGGCAAGTGAGCAAATTCGGGCATGACTTCAGTCCAACCCAAATAACGGTAAAGCAATACATGGAGTGGGGCAGAAGGCAACCATTCTTCACCGCGAATCACGTGTGATATTTCCATTAAATAGTCGTCCACAACATTCGCCAAGTGATAGGTCGGCAATCCGTCGGATGATTTAAACAATACTTTATCATCGAGTACCGAAGAATTTACAACAACTTCCCCTCGAATTAAGTCCTGAACTTTTATTTCTTCATTGGGTTCAATTTTGATACGTACCACGTATTGCTCACCATTTTCAATTCTGCTTTTTACTTCATTTTCAGCTAAAGTCAGCGAATTATTCATCAATTGTCTTGTCTTTGCATCATATTGAAAATTAGCAATTTCTGTACGTTTCGCATCCAATTCTTCGGGAGTATCAAAAGCAATATAAGCCAGATTCGCTTTCAGCAATTGATTTACGTAGTTGACGTAAATAGCTTTACGTTCACTTTGACGATACGGTGCATGAATACCTTTGTCGTTGCCTTTTTCAGCTCCTATGCCTTCATCAATAGTAATTCCGAGCCAGTTAAGCGATTCCACGATGTATGCTTCTGCTCCGGGAACAAAGCGTGCATAATCTGTATCTTCAATACGGAGTAACATATCGCCTCCGTGTTTTTTTGCAAAAAGATAATTGTACAATGCGGTTCTAACTCCGCCAATATGTAATGGTCCGGTTGGACTTGGTGCAAAACGCACTCTGACTCTTCTCATTCTGAATTAAAAAATATAGTTGATTATTAAATGCAAAAATAGTAATTTTTAGCGGATTACCGGTAGTGTAATTGAAACAAAAAACCTTCCGAAATTTATCGGAAGGCTTTAAATTGCAAATTATCAATCTTTAAATTGTCAATTAGTTTATTCCTGATTCAAAGTTACGCGTTTGAATGCTGTAGCTGTAGCTTTATTGGCTTTCAGATAAGCAGAAACGGTAATTTTGCTATCTTTAATAAAAGATTGTTCCAATAAAGTTGAATCCTGGAAGAATTTGTTCAAACGACCTTCAGCAATTTTATCCAGCATATTTTCTGGTTTTCCTTCCTGACGTGCCTTATCACGACCAACTTCCAATTCAACATCGATCATTTTCTGAGGAACTGATGTGCGATCCAACGATACAGGATTCATTGCTGCTGCCTGCATAGCAATATCACGAGCCACTTGATAATCAACTCCTTCTTCGGCAAAAGCAACCAAAGTAGCTAATTTATTTCCTGGATGAATGTATGAAATAGTTGTTCCACCCTGAACGAATTCGTAGTAGTCCAATTCCATTTTTTCACCGGTTATACCGATACGTTCAATAATTAAATCGGCAATTGATTTTCCATTGATTGTCAAGGCTGCCAATTCTGCTTGTGATTTTGGCTGTGATTTCATAGCTACATCCAGAATTGACTGAGTTAATGCAACGAAATCGGCATTTTTAGCCACGAAGTCTGTTTCACATTTTAAAGCTAAAACTGCTGCAAAACCATCTTTAGCGGCTGCCAATACACAACCTTCAGCAGCTTCACGGTCACTACGTTTTGCAGCTACTGCCTGTCCTTTTTTACGAATAATTTCAATTGCTTTTTCTATATCGCCTCCGGTTTCAGTAAGTGCATTTTTGCAATCCATCATACCGGCACCTGTCATGGTGCGCAATTTTGAAATTTCTGCCATTGTTACTGCCATAATATTGTAATATTTTATGACCCTCAACCCCTAAAGGGGAGTTTTGAGAGTGCAAAGTTATATAATTTGATTTATTTTAAAAACTTAAACGAGTTACAAGCTACAAAAATTTATAACCTGTAACTCGTATTTTATTAACTGCCAACTAAAAACTGTCAACTGTTAACTATTTTATTACTCTTCTTCTTTGATGAATTTTTTAGCCACGTTTGCATTCAACGCTTCTTCATCTTCTTTCTGAGTTCTTGGTCTTTTTGTAATTCTTGATTTCTTTTCTTTCACAGCTGGTGCTTCTGAAACTTCAGTGTCGATTTTTTCAACTTTACGTTCTTCCAAACCTTCTTGAATAGCAGCAACCATTGCACTTAAAATTACGTCAACTGATTTTGTTGCATCATCGTTTGCAGGAATTACAAAATCAATTCCGTTTGGATTTGAATTTGTATCCACAATAGCGAAAACCGGAATGCCCAAACGTTGAGCTTCCAATACAGCAATGTGTTCTTTCATTACGTCAACAATGAAAAGTGCTGAAGGCAAACGGGTCAAATCGGCGATCGAACCTAAGTTTTTTTCCAGTTTTTCGCGTTGGCGAGTGATTTGTAATTTTTCGCGTTTTGAGATGTTTTCAAAAGTACCATCAGTTGCCATTTTGTCAATAGTGGTCATTTTTTTAACCGCTTTACGGATAGTAGGGAAATTGGTTAACATACCACCTGCCCAACGTTCTGTAATATACGGCATTCCAATTGCAGCCGCTTTTTCAGAAACAACATCTTTAGCTTGTTTTTTTGTTGCAACAAATAAAATCTTACGACCTGATTTAGCAATGCTTTTCAATGCTGCAGCAGCTTCGTCAATTTTTACAACGGTTTTGTGCAAATCGATAATGTGAATATCGTTACGCTCCATAAAAATGTAAGGAGCCATAGCAGGATTCCATTTGCGTTTCAAGTGACCAAAGTGGCAACCCGCTTCTAATAATTCTTCGAAATTTGTTCTTGACATTTTTGTTTTTTTAATTTGTTTACTTTCTTTTTGGAATCAATTGCCGGGTAGCCATCCAGTGTACTATGAGTCTCGACAATTTAGATACTAAACAATTTTCAGTGAACGGTAAACAGTGAGCAGTAAAAAAACTGATAACTGATAACTGATAACTGATAACTGATATTAACGTTTTGAGAACTGGAATCTTTTACGAGCTTTCGGTTGACCTGGTTTCTT
>JBBRTR010000120.1:0-8648 GCA_038244215.1 Bacteroidales bacterium | reverse complement strand
TTGGGGCAAATGATTTCGATACTGAACTTGAGATTTTGGCTGGAATACGTCAACAATTTTCGGCGGTTGATATTGAAATCAGATTGGATGCAAATGGTGCTTTCAAACCAAATGAAGCATTGCAAAAGTTAGAAAGATTAGCCGAATTTCATATTCATTCTATCGAACAACCGATTCGTCAGGGACAATTTGAAGAAATGACTGAATTATGCCTTCAATCGCCAATTCCAATTGTTCTCGACGAAGAACTGATTGGAGTCAATTCTGCTGATAAAGAATTAATTCTTGAAAAAATAAAGCCAGCTTATATTATTCTGAAACCAAGTTTGATAGGTGGTTTCAGGGAATCGGAAGAATGGATTCGGTTAGCAAAAAAGCACAATATCGGTTGGTGGGTAACATCTGCTTTGGAATCGAATGTCGGTCTAAATGCCATCGCACAATGGACATCAACACTTGGTTCAGAAATGCCACAAGGACTTGGAACAGGACAATTATATCATAATAATATCCCATCTCCTTTGGAAATAGAGAATGCAAAGCTATTTTATAAACCTGAAATCAATTGGGATTTAAGTTCTGTTTTATAATTCATTCGTGTTGATAAATTTTTTCTTTTTTATACTAAGATTGAATTATTTATTCCTAATTTTGCTTTTCAGAAACCAATATAAAATCCGTTAACTATGACAAAAAAAGATTCCCTTCAGCTCTTTGAAGACAAGAAAATTCGTACAGTTTGGGACGATGAAAAAGAAAAATGGTATATTTCTATTGTAGATGTAATTGGAGCACTTACTGATAGTCTAAACCCCAACAATTATTGGAAAGTACTTAAAAACAGATTGAAAAAAGAGGGAAGTCAGTTGGTTACAAATTGTAACCAACTGAAAATGCAGTCGTCTGATGGGAAGTATTATAAAACAGATGTAGCTGATACAGAACAACTTTTCCGTTTGATACAATCAATTCCTTCACCAAAAGCAGAACCATTTAAACTTTGGTTAGCACAAATTGCGTCGGAAAGACTGGACGAAATGCAAGATCCTGAGCTTACCATTGACAGAGCAATGGAACAATATTTGCGTTTGGGCTATTCCGAAAATTGGATTAATCAACGTTTGAAAAGTATTGAAATCAGAAAAGAACTTACTGATGAATGGAAGAAACGTGGAATGCAGGAAGGTCAACAATTTGCAACATTAACTGACATTATAACCCGGGCATGGACAGATAAAAGTACCAAAGAATACAAACAATTTAAAGATTTGAAAAAAGAAAACCTTCGAGATAATATGACAAATACAGAATTAATCCTGAACATGTTAGCTGAAGCATCTACCAAAGATATTTCTCAAGCAGTTGAACCTGAAACATTTGAAGAGAATATTAAAGTGGCTAAACAAGGAGGTAACGTAGCGCGTGTTGCTCGTGAGGAATTGGAAGCCAGAACAGGGAAGAAAGTAATCTCTCCCTTAAATGCAAAAAATGCATTACAGAATAGAAACGACAATGTTTGATTTAATCCAAACCATCACACTTAACGGAACAATTTACTCACGAAAAAACATGGATAAATTGATTTTTCCCAATGAACCTAATGATTCATGGCGCAACCTGATATATTCTTTTCTTCAAAATTGGTTTGATGATTCCGAATTTATTTTGGCTCAAACTTCAGGTTCAACCGGTGAACCTAAAAATATTCATTTATCCAAACAAAGTATGATAAACTCTGCCCGAATGACAAATGAGTTTTTCGGTTTGAACTCTTCAAAAACGGCTTTACTTTGTTTGCCGGCATCATATATTGCAGGTAAAATGATGTTAGTTCGTGCTTTGGTAGGGGGTTTTAATCTAATCACAGTTGAACCAAAATCAAATCCGTTTGAAAATCTTGAAATAGTAATTGATTTTGCGGCCGTTACACCTTTTCAACTTCAACATTCACTTAAAACGATTAAAAACAAATCAATTAAGAATATAATAGTTGGTGGTGGACAAGTAAATAAACAATTAGAATCGAGGATTCAGGATATATCAACTCGATTTTATGAAACATACGGCATGACCGAAACCTGTTCTCATATTGCCTTGCGACAATTAAACGGAAGTGAAAAATCAGATTGTTTTACTGTTTTGTTTGGGGTTTCAATTTTGCAAGACGATCGGGAATGCCTGGTAATTAAAGCACCTCACTTGCACAAAACGGAAATTATCACAAATGATATTGTTGAATTAAAAGACAAAAATTCTTTTCGTTGGTTGGGAAGATTTGATTCGGTCATCAATTCCGGCGGCATTAAGATTCATCCCGAACAACTCGAAAAAAAACTGGAAGGAATTATTCCTACCAGTTATTTTATTACTTCAATTCCTGATGAAGTGTTGGAAAATAAAGTTGTTTTAATAATTGAATCAGAGCAATATACAATTGAAATAGAATCTGAATTAAGATTAAAGCTTGAAGAAGTTCTAACTAAATTTGAAATACCAAAGCAAATTTTTTATGTTCCGAATTTCAATTACTCCCAAAGCAATAAAATTCTGCGAAACGAAACTCTGAAAAAGCAATAGCTGATTAATTTCCTACAGAAAGTTTAAAATCGATACTGAAACTTTTTCGTGACATGGAATTGGCGTCCCAGCCGCCTCCCTGCATTTTTTCCCGGCCACCCATTTCATATCCACCATTCATTCCTCCAGCCATTTCTCCTGATTGTGACATTCCTATTTCTCCGCCTTCATTCATACTGCCCATTTCACCACCGCCACGCATTCCACCTTCACCACGCATTCCACTTCCATCGCCTCTCATTCCTCTACCCATTCTTCCATGCATTTCTCTCATTGAACTTTGAGATAAATCATTAATATTCACTTGAAGTTGCATTGGTATTTTAGCGATTTCAGAAAGTTTAAAATCATTCCCGAAAATTTCGCGAAACGGAATCTGAATTTCAAAAACCACTTGATCTCTGCTTCCCTTGTTTTTTGCAAAACGAATTCCTTTTGAATCAGAATTTTCGGAAGTAATTATTCCTTTTGAAAATATGAAACCGTCCAAAACTGCTGAATCTTTAAACATTAATTCGGGATTTGTGTTGAATTTATCTACAAGTTTGTCATTATTCCTTTCGATTGGAGCTATATTACCTATCTTTTTTGGAGGAAAAGTAATGCTGACTTTCGTTACAGGTTGAGTTTTGACTTTGAGTTTTACAGAAAATCCGGCACGTAATAATTGAAACTGAGTATTCCGATTTGTAGATCTAAGTACAACGTACAGATTCTGTGAGTCATTCCTGAATTCGTACTGAACATTGGATTCGGAGTTAAAGAAACGTGGTATACTTTCCCAATCTGACGCATCGCCATCAACTATAATTGGCTTTGTTTGCCACTTGGACGAACTTATTTGAGCATAAATACTTACACTTAAGAAAAGTGAAATAAATAGGGTTATTTGAATTTTCATATCGAGAGATTATTGAATTTTAAATCAGGAGAACAAAATCGCAATTATTTCGTTAACTTTGCCACAAATGTAGTCGACTTTTTAAAAGTATTGTTCAAAAAAGACGTTTAAAATTTGATTTTTAGATAATTTTATCCAAATCAGACTCCGTTATATTTTTGTAAACAAAAAACATAGTACAATGAGACAATTACCTCCACAGACCGAACCATCGTTTGGATTTTCAGAATCACCATTCGGTGAATGTTGCATCGCTTTCTCGAATGATGGAATTTGTGCGCTTACTTTTCCCGAAAGTCATGAAAGTGCCTATTCTGATCTTGATCATCGATTTCCTGAAACAGATTTTAAACAAAATGATTTCAAAGCCGGTAAATTTGCAAAACAGATTTTTGAAAAAAGCGAAAAACCAGTTTTAAATCCAATTGGAACTGAATTCCAACAATCCATCTGGTCAGCTTTACAAAGAATTCCCAAAGGAAAAACTACCACTTACGCACAAATTGCTGAAACAATCGGACGTCCAAAAGCAGTTCGTGCAGTAGGGACAGCCATTGGCGCTAATCCGATCGCTTATCTTATTCCATGTCACCGTGTTATCCGCTCTGATGGTGGATTAGGTGGTTTTCGTTGGGGATTGGATTGTAAGAAAAGGATGTTAGAATGGGAAAAGAAGGTTTAATACTTTTTATGGATTTGAAGCACAACGGAAACCAATGTTAAAGAGCGAAGTTTCTGTAGTATTTGGAGCTCTGTAAGTTGTCGTATAACTATTTTCCATATTTTCATCATAGAAAAAAGAGCCACCTCTCATTGTTTTGGTAAGTTCATCTACTTTAGATTCCTGAT
This sequence comes from Bacteroidales bacterium, assembly GCA_038244215.1. Lineage (GTDB taxonomy): Bacteria > Bacteroidota > Bacteroidia > Bacteroidales > Paludibacteraceae > Paludibacter. The sequence goes on along the minus strand of JBBRTR010000120.1, from coordinate 4,321 downwards.
TGTTTCCCGGATAAGGTTTAAAAGTGTCATCGCACCAATTCCACACATTTCCACCCATATCAGTTAATCCTGATTCAGTCAATCCAAAATATCCAACAGGTGAAGTATATTTAAAACCATCTTCCACCACTACGTCATTAATACTCGTACCCTGCCATACATTCGCCATGTACTTGTCATTCATTATCAATGAGTTGCCCCAACTGTAAAGTTGGTCAGGTTTTCCACCGTTTTTAGCTGCAAATTCCCATTCAGCTTCCGTTGGTAGTCTTTTTCCAACCCAGTTACAATAAGCCTTGGCATCATTCCAACTTACCTGAGTAACAGGATGATTCATTTCTGCTTTTGCATTTTCTCTTCCCAAAGGATATAACCAATAAGCTCCTTTTTTTAATTCCCAAGCTTGTAAGCTAAAGTTATACACACCAGAATCACCAAATTTTTCAGCATCGGTTACATAATGTGTAGCTTCAATAAATTTTGAAAACTCAGAAACAGTAACCGGGCTTTTGTCAATTTTAAATGAAGTAACAGTGACTTTATGTGCCGGTGTTTCATTAGCTGTTCGGGAAGAACCCATAACGAATGTTCCACCTTCAAAATAAATCATATTTGAAGAAACAGATTCATTTGAAGTTTTATTACCATTTTCATTATTAGTTGAATCGTTAACTTTTTCTGATTTTTTTGAATTTAATGAACAGGAAATCAGGATAATTGAGAATAGAATAATTGATAATTGTTTCATATAGATAATTTTAATTGCAGAAAAATATTCTTATAATAAATTGGTAATAGTTAGTAAAAAGAGAAAAATTTACTCCTCTCTCCATCTTTTTGTCAAATCGTCAAATGCATCAATCCGCCTATCGCGGAAAAATGGCCAGATTCTTCTTACTTCTTCGGATCGTTTCAAATCAATTTCGATAATCACGTTTTCTTCATCATCATACGATGCCTGATGAATAATTTCACCCTGCGGTCCTGCTACAAAACTGTTTCCCCAAAACTGAATTCCATTGGTTATTCCTGATGGATCAGCTTCGTAACCAGTTCGGTTGCAGGTCAGAACATGAATTCCATTGGCAACTGCATGTCCACGTTGAACGGTCATCCATGCATTTCGCTGACGAAGTTTTTCATCTTCGGTGTCGGTACTTTCCCAACCAATTGCCGTTGGATAAATCAATAATTCAGCACCGGCCATCGCCATTAATCGTGCTGCCTCGGGATACCACTGATCCCAGCAAACCAGAACACCGAGTTTTCCTACAGAAGTTTGAATCGGCTCAAAACCCAAATCACCCGGAGTGAAATAAAATTTTTCGTAATACGCCGGATCATCAGGAATATGCATTTTGCGGTATTTTCCTGCAATGGTTCCATCTTTTTCCAAAACGACAGCAGTATTATGATACAAACCAGCTGCACGTTTCTCAAACAACGAAAGAACAAGGACAATTTCAAGTTCTTTAGCCAATTTTCCAAACGAATAAGTTGAAGGACCGGGAATAGTTTCAGCCTGCTCAAACACAGTTGTATCTTCAGTTTGACAAAAATACAAACCGTTGTGTAATTCCTGCAAAACAATTAGTTCGGCTCCTTTTGCAGCGCAAGTACGGATATTTTGTTCCAATTTGGCAACGTTTTCTGCCCGATTGGCAGAATTGGATTGTTGAATTAATGCTATTTTCATTTTACTTCGTTTTAATAACTTATCCAAAGTTTAAAACTTTGGATAAGTTGAATTAGGATGGTTTTGGATATTGCATCGTCACACAATGCAACGAACCATGCTGTTTAATTAACGCATTGCAATTGATTCCCACTATTTCACGATCAGGAAATGCCTTTTGCAATTGAACTTTAGCAATTTCATCTTTAGGTGAATTGTATGTTGGGACTAAAACTGCTCCGTTTATAATCAGAAAATTAGCGTAAGTTGCCGGTAAACGTTCGCCATTTTCATAAACTGCATCAGCCATAGGCAAAGGAATCAATCTAAAATATCTTTCTTCAGAAGTTCTAAAACTACGAAGTTCTTTTTTCATTTTCTTCAATTCATCGAAATGTTCATCTTCAATATCATCGCATTTTACATAAGCAATTGTGCTTCTATCGCAAAGGCGTGCTAAGGTGTCGACATGACTATCGGTATCATCACCGGCTAAATAACCGTGATTCAGCCATAAAACTTGTTTTAAACCAAAATACTCTTTCAGTTTGACTTCAATGTCTTCTTCTGATAGATTGTTGCGGTTGTCGGAAAGCAGACATTCTGCTGTGGTCAAAATAGTTCCTTCACCATCCGATTCGATGCTGCCACCTTCCAATACAAAATCAAAACAGTTTTTATGTCCGGCGTCACCAAAAATTCCTGCTCCATATAGTTTTCTGGTAATCATATTATCGTGATTTGCCGCAAACTTCATTCCCCAACCATTGAACGTGAAATCGTAAATTACTGGTTTTCCGTCTTCAAATACCGTTATTCCACCATGATCCCGCGCCCACGTATCATTTGTTGACATTTCGGCAAATGTGACTTTATCAAAATCTATGTCGCCAAGAAGTTTTTCGACTTCGTCAGTGTCTGTGCACACAATCAACAGATTTTCATGCTTTATAATCTCAAGGGCAATGTTGACAAAGCATTCATTTACTTCGTCAAGCATGTAGCCCCAGTCGGTTTGAGCATGCGGCCAGGTAAGTTGCACAAATTCCTGTTCAGCCCATTCGGGCGGTAATATTTTTGTTGGTTTTGAATTCATTTAATATTGGAAAATTTTCAATTGGGTACAAAAATACAAAAAAAAGATGTATCTCTCTATTTTGGATGGTTTTGTGTAACTTTGCAGTATCAAAACAAACTGAGAATTATGAATTTTGGATTAAAAAAAGATATCGTTATTTTATATTCAGGCGGAATGGACAGTTCTGTCTCATTGTATCAGTATGCCGAGCGAATCAGATTGGCAGTTTCATTCAATTATGGTTCAAAACACAATGCATGTGAAATAAAATATGCTACACTAAATTGTAAAGCATTGAGTATTGAACACCGGATTATTAAACTGGATATGAACAAAATGGGTATTGTTTCCGATTTGTTGCAGTCGGGTGGTGAAATTCCGGACGGTCATTACGAAGATGATAACATGAAAAAAACAGTTGTGCCTTTTCGCAATGGAATCATGCTGAGCATTGCTGCCGGCTTGGCCGAAAGCATGGATTGTAAATACTTGATGATTTCGAATCATGCCGGTGATCATGCTATTTATCCCGATTGCCGCGAAAATTTTATTCAAAGCATGAATGATGCCATCCGTCTTGGTACTTATAATGAGATTGAAATTATGGCTCCATTCACCAATTTGACCAAAAGGGAAATCGCTATGATTGGTAAAAAAATCAACGTTCCTTTTGAAAATACGTATTCGTGTTATAACGGTCAGGATGTCCATTGTGGAACCTGTGGAACCTGTTCCGAACGCAAAGAAGCATTGGAGGGTTTTGACCCAACCAAATATCAGAAGTAAACTTTAAACAGTTATAATCCCAAAACTTTCACATCAATCATAAAGATAGTCTTGACGTCTATTTTGTAATCGGTAGTGATTATTTCATCGGTCATTGCTTTTATCTTCAATCCAAATTTATCTTTTTCGATAAATTGCTGCAAATTATCTTGAGATACGGTCAATTCAAGAGGCATCGGCGCATTGTCGGGAATATTATCCAACCAGGCAATTTTAGTGTCGGGAAGATTATCGGCAGTTATATAAATTTCGATTGATTTTAAGAAATTAAAGTTGCCGTTTGTAGGTGAACTCACTGTCATTTCCAATTTTTTAAGCACAATTTTATCAATCAGATCTTTATTAATGCCATTTGAAGTAAAGAATTGTGTTGAATTTGTTTCAACGAGAGGTGTTGAAAAATTGAACGGAAGGTTCAATGGAGTAGATGCAGGAATAGTCACTGAAGTACTATATGGCATATCAAACTGGGTAAGTTTGCTTAATGATTGACAACCAACCAAAAAAGTACTTACAACTAATAATAGCAAAAAACGGTTTTTCATATTTTATATTTTAAGAATGTAACAATCTTTGCTTGGTTTTGTTCAAAGATTAAGTGCAAACCTTAACGCTTTGTAGCCAGCCGGACTGGTTTTGATTTGCTGTCCGTTTTTGAGAGTCAGTTGCTGATTCTGTTTCTCATATAATTCGATTCTCGAAATCATTTCTACATTTACAATCGTGGATCGATGCACTCGAACAAACTGATTTTCGGGCAAATGTTCCTCAAAATATTTCAT
>JBBRTR010000119.1:0-8903 GCA_038244215.1 Bacteroidales bacterium | reverse complement strand
GTTATATCATGAGCAATAAATACAAACTTTGAAATCTCACCGTTTAGCTCCCTGATTATACCACCATTCACTTCTATGTCAATAAAAGTCCCATCACGGTGTACTGATTTATATTCATTTGGTCCGGTTTTAATTCCATGAACCACCATATTAAAATCTGACAAAACTCTAGCTTTATCAGAATCAATTATATAATCAGTTATCGTTTTACCTATAATTTCTTTTTCATCATCAAGTCCAAGACAATTAATACTGGATGCAGATATCATTACAACTTTGCCTTCAATATCAGTGATGATAATATTATCAGGAGAAGCATCCAATATGGCACGGTAAAGTGATTCACTTTCACGAATAGCATTTTCAGCTAGTTTTTGTTCTGAAATATCAACCACCAAACCCCGTATACCAACAGGTTTATTCTCTTTACTAATTACATTAATGGATAATAAGCCCGGAAATGTGGTTCCATCTTTTCGGAGCATTTTGAACTCCTTATTCGAAATCTCCTCTCCTGATATTTTTTTAAGAATGCTTTCGGTTACTCTTTCTCTTTCTTCTGGAATGTGTGCGATAAGCGAACTTTTACCGATCAATTCTTCAGGTTCATATCCAAAAAGAGTTTTTGCATGCTGATTCAAATAAGTTAACTCGCCCTTCAAATTAATTTCGAAAACCACTTGTGGCAATAAATTGGCCATAACACGGAATTTTTCTTCACTATCTTTCAATGCATCTTCAAAGTGTTTTCTTTCCGTTATTTCACGAGTAACCCCATGAAATCCAATAGGTTTCTTTTTATTATCAAGTTGTATTGTTACCTTTACTTCTACCCAAATCCAGCTTCCATCTTTACATTGAACTTCTTGTTCAAATTGCAATTCTGGATCTAAATTTCCTGAAATGATTTCTTTCTTTATTTCTTCTATAGTTGTTTCAAGAGATTTAACACCTTCTGTGTTTAAAAAACTGAACATTGTTTTTCCAATCAGTTCTTCAGGTTTGTAACCTTGCATTTTAATTATTGCCGGACTTATATAATCAAAATAGAAATTAGAATCCATGTGCCAAAGAACATCACTAGTGTTTTCAGCCATAAACCGGTATTTTTCTTCACTCTCCCGTAATGCTTGTTCAATTTCTTTTCTGTTTTCAATTTCTTTTCTCAAATCTTCAAGTAGATTCAAAGTAGCTGTGTGAGTTTTTTTCAATTCACGGGTCTGCTCATTTACAAGAATTGCCAAACGTTGATTTTCCGAAATCTTTTCAATATTGGCATGTCTTATTTTGACCATGGCACGTATTTGTGCTACCAATTCAGTTTCATCAATTGGCTTTGCCAAAAAAGCTTCTGCACCAACTTCCAATGCACGAATACGACTTTCCTTATCTCCTTTTAGAGCTGTTACAAAAACAACAGGTATGTCGCTTAAGTCCTTATCCGATTTCAATCGCTTGCAAACCTCGAAACCATCCATTCCCGGCATAACAATATCCAGCAGAATGACATCCGGATTTTCTATAACAGCAAGCTCTAATGCTTCTTTACCACTTGTAGCCAATATAATTTTAGCCTGTGGAAAAGCTTCAAGAGTCAATGCCTGAATCGTTATTAGATTATCAAAATTATCGTCGACAGCAAGTATTTTTATATTCTTATTTTTCATGAATTCGGAACTTATCTTCGTTTTCTATTGGAACGTGAATGTTTTTTTTATCAGCGTTGCTTGAATTGATTTTATCAGCTTGCTATTTTACGGTCATTTTCCATAAAGCACCTGGTTTATCGTTTCAAAAAATACTTTTTCATCAATCGGTTTTACAAGATAGCCATCAAATCCATGTGCCAAAATTATTTCCCTATCCGAAGTCATTGCACTAGCTGTAAGTGCAATAACCGGAATGTGTTCCAATTCTCCTGTCTGACGGATAGCATTAAATGCTTTAATTCCATCAATTCCGGGCAAGGCTATATCCATCAAAATAAGATGGGGTTTGTGTTTTTTCGCCATTGACACACCATCATGACCATCAATTGCTTCCAAAATATTGTAGTTGTCACCTAAAATGGCTTTTACCGTTATCATATTGTCAACGTTATCTTCCACAATAAGCACATTGGGTTTACCCTTAATTATCTGCTTATTCATCTTTGGTTTTACCAATTCCGATTGTTGGACGGTGAATAAGCTTCGTACAGTTTGAAGCAAAACATCTCTGTTTACATCTCCTTTTTGAATAAGCTCATGTACGTTGTTTCGTTCAAGAAAGGCGAGTTCTTCTTTGCTGATGTGCTTTGCCGTAAGTATCAAAACAGGTATGTTTGCTGTCAGGTCTGTATCTCGAATAGTTTTCAGCACCTCAAAACCATCGATTCCCGGCATCATCAAATCCAGAATTATTGCATCCGGTTTCGTTTTTGAAATAGTGTTGAGAGCTTCTTCCCCATTTTTGGCGGTCAGAGTTTTATAACCCATTTCAGTCAAAAAATCATTCATCTGAATGATGGCTGGCTCACTGTCATCTACCAGAAGAATCGTTTTATCGACATCATTCTGATTTTGAACATTCACTATCTCCTTTATATCATATCGTGATTCCGATTCAGTATTAATCCTATTTTCTTCCGAATAATTTTGCGGTAAAACCAATGTGAATGTAGAACCTTTTTCAAGTGTACTTTGAACAGAAATGTCACCTCCAAGTAAATTTGCATATTTTTTGGCAATGGCCAGACCCAGTCCTGTGCCACCATAACGTCGTGAAGTGCTGCTGTCAGCTTGTCTGAATTCATCAAAAACACGAACTAAATGTTCCCCGGAAATGCCAATACCTGTATCCGTCACATTTATTTCAATACTTTCCTCATGTTGAACAATGGTTATTTCAACTTTCCCTATTTCAGTAAATTTTACTGCATTGGCAATTAGATTTTGCAAAATGTGCTTACATTTACCTAAATCACTTTGGATAAAAACATTATGATTATTGTTCTTTTGTATGAGTTCAATATTCTTTTGTTCCGCCTGTGGTTGAATCATACTTACCAGTTCGGCAATCATATTTTCGGCACTAAACCGCATCACTTCTATTTCTTCACGTCCGGCTTCAATACGTGAAATATCCAGAATATCGTTTATTAACGATAACAGATGTTTTCCATTTCGTTCAATTACATCAATATAACTGTATTCATCTTGTCCAATTTTATTGGCGAGTCTGCGCGAAAGTACGCCCGAAAGTGCGATTACCGAATTAAGCGGAGTTCTCAACTCATGACTCATATTGGATAAGAAATTTGTTTTCAGCTTATTGGCTTCATTTAGCTGAACTTTTTGTATTTCTAATTCTCTGTTTTGTTCCCTTAGTTCGGTTGATTGGGCTGCTAGTTCTGTTTTTTGTGCTTCAAGTTCAGAATTCTGGTATTCTACCCTTTTAAAAACCTTTCGAAGTTTCCTGTATGTCAATAAACCTTCGATACGGGCGGTCATAATGTTATATACATTCAGGATAAGTTGATTCACATCATCATTATATTTCCGAATACTTGCAAGCGAAATGATTGCAATAATTTCATTCTCAGCCAGAATTGGGATTGAAATAATTTCACGTGGAATATAATTGCCTGAAACCGTATTATAAACAAAAGTTGTATCAATCGGAATACTTTTCACATGTTGTATTTTTCTTTTCGATAGAACAGATCCAAATTCTCCTTCGAAAGACTTTGCATCAAATGATTGTCGGGCTGCTTCGTCAGATAAACCTACCGATTCATAAAGATAATACTTCGATTTGTCATCATTCAATAAATAAACTGCTACCATTTGAGAATTGGTTAGTTCACTCAAAACGGGTATCATTTCTTGGAAAAAAGTATGGGAATTTTCAACCGCCAGCATTGAATTAACAAGTCTATGCGTGTTTTCTGTCAAATTATGATTCAGCTGTATAGATTCAACCATCGAATTGAATGCGGTAGAAAGAGTTCCAAACTCATTTTTATAGTTCAAATCACTCCGTGCGGACAAATCACCATTTTTAAATTGATTGGTAACTTTGGTAAGTTCTTTAATTGGATTTCTGATATTTCGAATCAGCCAAAATGAAATGATAATAATTAATGATAATATAACTAATACCAGAACAAGGAGTTGCACATTTAACTCGTCACTCAAACTGTTAGATAAATTATATAGCAAAATTGTTTTGTTGATCGCAGATTCATCAATAACTTTAATTTTAGTCATCATGATATCTCTGTATTGCCCTACAATTCCATCGGCTAAAACATTGCTACTGGCTTCATCAATGTAACCATTTAAAACCAATTGAACATTCTTGTTTCGTACTGTTTCCCAATTTAAAAATGCTTTATAAGCACTTTCAACATCTTCTTTTTTTCCTAAATAAGATTTCTCCAATATTGCAAATTGCTGCTTTGCATTTTCAGCTGAAGTTGTAAGGATATTTAATTCTTTCTGACGTTGGTCTTCATCTTTATAAATCATCAAATCCCGGGTAGCAAGACGCATTTGTAAGATATCAATTTTAATATTACTGATTGCTCTTCGAAACGGTAAAGGATAATTATAGATAGTTTCAGTTTGATTTTGTATCTTATCAGACTGTTGGTAACTTACAAGTCCAATAATGATGACGAAAATAAACATGGCAGCAAAACCAAATATTAATTGAGAACTAATTTTTAAATTTTTAAAAAACATAATAACGATGTTTATTTTTTTCACTTTAGTATTCTGATTTTTATAAATACGTTTTAAAAATGGCTGATTCAGGGAAAACCTCCATAAAATCATTTTGAAACAAAATATCCCGTTCAGTTTCACCGGTAACTAAGAAACCATCTGTAGCCAGACTTTTCACTATCTTTTCGAGAATTTCTCCTCTGAATTTTGGCTTATAGTAAAAAAAAACATTGGCACAAATGATAATATCAAAATCGCCAAAAATACTTGACGGTGGAAATGAGCAATGTTCATTAAAACAGTCGAATGTCGAAAATTCAATATGACTCTTTATTTCATCCTTAATGATATAAACATCTTTATCTTTTTTAAACCATGCATTTAATCGCTTAACATTTAATTGATTGATTTCAGCATATTGATACATCCCTTTTTTAGCCTGTTGAATTTTGTCTTCTGATTGATCGGTTGCAAAAATACGGAAATTAATTTGCTCAGTGTTTAATTTTTCTCTTAATAACATTGCCAAAGAGTAAGGTTCTTGACCGGCAGCGCAGGCCGACGACCAAATTCTGATCTCGTGTTGCTTACTTTTAACTTTTTTATAGATTAAATTCGGCAAAATGATATTTTCCAAAACGGCATAAGTCAGTGGATTTCTAAAAAATTCGCTATAACAAACCTGTAATGAATCAACCAGATTTTTAATTTCAGAGGAATCTGTTTCGAGTAGATGAAAATATGCTTCGCGTGAATCACTACAAGTTTCGCTTATTCGCTTTTTAATTGAATTATTCATGAAAGTGGGATCGAATTTCGAAACATCAATCTGATAAGCCCGAAGTAAAAGTTCAACTATTGGTCTGATTTTTTCTTTCATGGTCAAAATTTATTGTTTTATCCGTGTGGCACACATTTTATTCCACAATTGTATATTTTGCTTCTGCTCCTGATTTTATTAATAGTTCATTAATTTCCTGTTTCAAAGCAATCATATTTAGTTCTCTGCCCACGGTAAGTTTTTGAAAACGCATCAGTTCAGCCATCCTTTCACGCAATTCATTTTCGGCATCCAATCGTTCGGTAATGTCACGCAGAACACCCTCGTTTGAAATGATATTTCCATCCAAATCCTTATTGTACCACCCATGATCTTCAACCCAGATACCCGTCCCATCTTTCTTTTTCAGTTCAAACACTGAAATAACATCAGATTTTCCTTTTAACACTCTTTGTTCTCGGTCGGATATATTGAAGTATAATTGAGTTTTTATATCAATTTGCAAAAATTCTTCTTTGGAATCATACCCCAGCATTTTAACCATAGCAGGATTAACATCTATAAATTTACCACCAGGAGAACTTTTATATACTCCGTCCGGAATTTGAAAAACCAGATTCCTATACAATTCTTCACTTTGGCGTAATGATTTCTCTGCCAATTTTTGCTCTGTAATATCTCTTATTATACCAAAAACAATTCGTTGTTGTCTATCAAAATGGGCAATAGACATAATGTCTCTCATTTCACCGGTATCAGCTTTTTTAATTTTAAACTCAATATTATAAGGAGTATCATTTTCAATAAGATTTTTCAAGGCATTATCCATATTGGTCCGATATTCTGGTAAAGGAATTACCTTTATATTTTCATAGGAAAATTCTCCTCTGTTTAGACCATAAACATTATTTGCTCCCTTTGAAGCTTTTATTATTCCGCTGTCAACCAATAATTCCCAGTTCCCGGATAATGAAGCAAATTCAGCCCTATTCAACCTATCCTTACTTTTTCGGATAGAGAGTTCGCGTTTTCTGTGTTCGGTAATGTCAATTCCCAAGCTGGCAAGTCCGTTTACTTTTCCATTAGAATCGAACAATAAAGTGTTAGTCCAGGATATAAGAATTTCTTCATTTTCTTTACTTAGAATAGTATTTTCGTAATTAATATTTATTTTCCCGACAATTGTAGCGTTATGAAACTCATTTTTAACTTCATTTAGTTGATGCTTTGGTATAAAAATATCGAACCAATTCCCCCCGATGATTTCCTGACTTTTCCAATGTGTTTTTTCAAGAAGAAAGTCATTACAAAATGTAATATTTCCATTCAAATCTAACAATACAGATACCATTTTTACCGAAGAAAGCAATTCCCTAAATCGTCGCTCGGATTCAATCAAAGCTTTTTCAGCCTGTCGTTTCTTAGTTATATCGTTTACTGCGGTTATAAAATAAAGTGGTTCCCCTTTATCATCCCGTTGCAACACGGTACTAAGTTCAACCCAAACAATATGGCCATCTTTGTGAATATATCTTTTTATCCAACGTTCCGAATTCTTTTCACCGCTCAAGATTGACTGAACTATTTTTTCATTGTTATCAAAATCATCTTTATAGGTTATATCTCTCCAGTTTATATTCTTAAATTCGTCCTCACGATATCCCAGTATATCGCAAAATGATTTATTCACAGATAATTCACCATCTATAGTGGTAATAGATTTTCCGATAACCGAATACTCAAATACACTTCTGAATTTTTCTTCACTCTCTCTTAATTTTTCATCTGCTTTTCGTTTTTCAGTTATATCCTGAAGAATACAATGTGATTGTTTGAATTCTCCGTTTAAATCATATCCTATTTTTCCATCAAATGCAATAAAAAGAATAGATCCGTTTTTATGAACCATTTCAAACTCACTGTGAATATATCCCTGAACTTTAAATTTGGGAAATCGTTTCCGAAAACCTTCTTTATATTCTTCATTCAGAAAATCACCAAACCATTTTCCTATCACTTCTTCGCGGGCATATCCCAGAGTATTAATCCATTGCTGATTAACTTCTATAAAACAACCATCGAAATCAAGCGATTGATATCCCATTGGAGCGTTTTCAAATAATAATTGAAACTTATTTTCGCTCCTTTGTTTTAATATTTCAGCTTCTTTTTTCTCTGACATGTCCTTTGTTAAGATCAAAACTCCGGCTATTTCATTATTTTCATCAAATATGGGATTGTATGTAACTTCAAACCAGGTTCTTTTCTTTTCTATGTGACCCGACATAGTTTCTTCTGTAATTGTTTCACCAACTAAAGCTTTGTCAATATTCTGCTTTGCTAATTCCCAATCTTCTTTATTTGTCTGATATTCATTGATTGCGTGATCCAATTCAATTTCTACATCATAAATTTCTTTCATTACATTGGCATGAGCAGTATTAAAACTGCTGTATTTATACTCTTTATCAACCGTAAAAAACGGAGTGGGGTAACTTTCGAGCAATGATGTCAAAAGTATTTCAAGATTAAGATTTTGCTTCTCGTAAATTTTAATGGAAGATAAAGATTTTTTCATGGAATTATTAAAAAGTATGATTATCTTAAATAACCAAGATTATTTATTTGACTAAATTGTAAAAAAATAGTTTTTCACAGACAAATATATGAATAATAATTTCGCATTATTATCCAAACTCTCAAATATTTAGCAGAATTAGATGTTAAATATGGATTTCTTTATTTATTTGTAGCAAAATTTCTAATGTCTTGAAGCACAAACTATTGCTTTTTTTCGGTTTATGTCACATTTTTTTGATTTGACACGCTCAATACTGATCTTCACTTTTCTGATTTGACTCGTTTATTTTAGTGAACAATCACCGGATTTTTTCTATTAATCCGGTAGCGTTAGGTAGGAATTGTTGGCTGAATCCTTCGGTTTTGCATCAATCAATTCATTAAAAAGAGGCAGTTCTTTCAAAAACAGCTGTAAAAAACGAATGCTTGGAGAAAATAAATAATAAAAAATTAGGTAAATTCAATAAAAATACGGGTCTGAATTATTCATATATATTAAAATCAAGGTCGCCAAAATGAAAATATGTTATAAAACATGGTTTTGCAGTATTATTATTCAAAATCATTTGGTTGGTGTATCAAAATGTATTACATTTGCATCGTGATTTTTTCATAGTATTAGATTTAAGGTTAACAAAAAGATTGGTAGTGTGTCGTGAGACAAACTACCTTTCGTCTTTTATAGAGGTTGTCATTTGGCAATCTTTGGCTCACCCGTAAAAGTTGTGGATTAAGCGTATATTTTAGTTAATCTAAAGAGAAAGAATTTAATATCAATCACTCCTCTTAACGATGCTCTAAAAGCTTTGATTTTAGCATTAAATGATTCAGCT
>JBBRTR010000118.1:0-8925 GCA_038244215.1 Bacteroidales bacterium | reverse complement strand
TTAAATCGAAAAGCGGATCGGCATACATCGGGTTATCTTTTTCCACCAGAGGTTTCAGAGAATTACGCAAGGTTTTGCGACGTTGGTTGAAGGCTGTTTTCACTACCGATTTGAAGAGTACTTCGTTACATTTGATACTTGAAACTTCATTTCGTGTAAAGCGAATAACAGCCGATTTGACCTTCGGCGGAGGATCAAAAACGTGCTCGTGAACGGTAAAAAGATATTCGATTTTGTAATAAGCCTGCATCAAAACGCTCAGAATGCCGTAGGTTTTACTTCCGGCCGGAGCAGCAATGCGTTCGGCTACTTCTTTCTGAATCATACCGGCCAGACAAGGAATAGAATCCTTGTTTTCCAGCATTTTGAAGAAAATCTGACTTGAAATATTATAGGGAAAATTGCCGATAACGAAGAACTTATCAGGAAACAGATTTTTTAAATCCATTTTTAGAAAGTCGGCTTCAATCACTTCTAAGTCGGGGTAATGTTGGTGTAAATATGTAACTGATTCACCATCGAGTTCGACAGCTTTGAGATCAATAAGTGGATTTTGAAGTAAAAATTGGGTAAGAACACCCATTCCAGGACCAATTTCAAGCACAGATGTGCGTCCGTCAAGCGGTAAGCTTTCGGCAATACGACGCGCAACTTCCATGTCTTTGAGGAAGTGCTGTCCCAAGTATTTTTTGGCTCTTACTTGTGACATAACTATGATAGTCGTCTGGCATATTGGTGTAGAAAATTAGTTTATTGAGAAATAATTCTTTTTATATAAAATTGTCAATTTCCGTTTGTCAATTGTCAATTCATATAGTGTATCTTTGTACAATAATAAAAAGTGCTTTTTAGAGCGCACAAAAGTAACTATAAATGTTTGATTTTCCTATTTTTTCGATTACATTAACCGTTAAAGTAAAAGTTTAAACTATTTTTCATGAGAAAAATATTCGTAATTCTGGGTCGCTGGATAAGCAATGTTATCGATTTTTTTTATCCTCCTTTTCGCAAATATCTGTCGTTGCAATTTTTTCGTTACGGGGTTTCGGGAGTTGGCAACATGGTCTTTGATTGGTTGCTGTATTTCACAATTTACCATTTTGTTCTTCATCAGGAAATGCTACATCTCGGCTTTGTGACACTCAGCTCACATATCGCGGCTTTGTTTCTTACTTTTCCGATAACACTTTTTACCGGATTTTTATTGCAGAAATACGTTACTTTTTCTAGTTCGGAGCTGAAAGGACGTATCCAACTTTTCAGATATTCGTTGGTGGTAGCGGTAAATTTATTGATAAATTATCTCGGACTAAAACTGTTTGTTGATTTAATCGGATTTTTCCCGACTCCATCCAAAATGATCGTAACAATTTTCACCACCTTATTCAGCTATTTTTCACAAAAAAAGTTCACTTTCAAGATTTCCGGCATAAGCAAATCCTGAATTCTCATTCGAATTAAAATCAACGAATGAAAACCTATTCAAGCACCACAGCCCCAAACACCACTTCCAAAATCGGTTTTGAAAAACTGATTCTGAAATATTGGAAATGGGTAATTGTGGTGCTGGCTTATTCGTTTCTGATTTACAAATTAGCCGGTTTCAATCAATATCCTGAACTTTTTGAACAACTCCGTGCAACTTCGGGTGGAAAATGGGGGTGGCTTTTGGGTGTTTTCCTGTTGCTGCCTTTTAACTTGTTGTTCGAATCCTATAAATGGAAATTGTTGGTCGCTCGGATTCAGCATATTTCGGTTTTACAGGCTTTCAAAGCTTTTCTTGCGGGAATTTCCACCGGATTTTTCACGCCTAACCGTGTAGGAGAACTCGTAGGACGAATCCTTTTTCTGAAACCGAAAAACAGAAAAGCAGGTGCGACTCTAAGCATTGTAAACAGCCTGACTCAAAACCTGATAATGGCATTTTGTGGCATTCCGGCAGCTGTGGTTTTTTATCTGAACAAAGACCATTTCCTGAATGCGGAGATTATTCGTTATATTTCGGTTTTGTTGATTGGTTTAATCGCTTTGGGTGGATTTCTTTTTCTTCTTCCGCGACTAAGCAGGCGAATCAATATCCAATCCAGGATTTCTGCTTACGTTTCGTTTCTGAGTGAATACAAGGCAGTCGAACTGATGAAAATTATAGGAGTGACTTTGTTTCGATACTTTGTTTTTTGTGTGCAGTTCTGGTTTATGTTGTACTTTTTCGGCGTTGATCTTACACCTGTTCAGGCTCTGATTGCCATCCCGACCACTTATTTGTTCGTAAGTTTCACACCGTCATTTGCATTTTCCGAAGCAGCTGTACGAAGTTCGTACGCTGTTATTTTTATTGGAGCTTTTTCCAATCACGAAATTGGGATTATTCTTGCCGGAATTAGTATATGGATGGTAAATTTTGTGATTCCAATGTTGTTTGGATCGGTGGTTATGGTGAGGAAAACTGAATGAAAATAAAGTTTATTAAACAAACTTCCATTTCCCCACCTAATGTAATGAGTTTGCCTTTTTGAACTAAAAGTGATCTTCCAAAGAAAATATTATACTGGTATTAAATAGGCAGCTATGATATGACTTACCAAACCAAGCAACACAAAGATGTGGAAAACCGCGTGGACAAACTCACGTTTGGTAAGAGCATAGAAAAACGAACCTATAATATAAAATACGCCACCGGCTCCAAGCCAATACAAAGCTGAAAGGCAATTTTCTGCCAGAGCAACTTCTATCATGGGTTTGATAGCGATAAGTGCAACCATGCCCATAAGAACATAAGAAGCCGTTTTGAGATGGTTATTCGCCTTGAGTGTTCGAAAATTAAAGCTTATCCCTATCAAAGCTATCAACCAGATAAAAGCAAAAATTCCCCAACCCCATAAACCTTCGTTGCGTATCAATATCAGTGCAAAAGGAGAATAACTGGATGCAATGAGAACATAAATGCTGCCATGATCGAAATGACGCAAAAGAGCCTTTAATTTTGGTTCTTGAATGTAGTGGTAAATGGTAGATGATAACATGCAAACCAACATACCAAAACCGAAAAGAGAATACGCAAAAGTTGCCCATCCATTCCCGGCAGCAACCGATCTGCGTAATAACATGATCGTACCAATCACTGCAAGAACCACACCGAAGGCATGAGTGAGGTAATTTGCCTTTTCTTCACGCTCACTATAAAATTTCTTATTTTCCATAATCGGATATGACATAATATCGAAATCGCAAAAATAGTTCGAAATGAAATCGTATTAAGCGATTTACTTTTATTTGATGAAACACTTAACAGTAAAAATACTAGAAATCCTATCAAAGCATATGAAGTATCAAAGCATGATTGATATCATTCGCAGTCCGAAACATTTGAAACAATACAGGTTCTTATTGCTACTCTTTGGCAGTGAGAGAAAAAGAATTAACTCGTTCCGCCGAAGATTAGTGGAAAAAATCGATATATTTCATATTGTTATTCCGGTCTGGCTGTTTCAATGTAAAAGGCAATTCTTTGTTTAGCATAAGTTTTGCCTGCCCGGTCAACCATAAGTAATGATCAGTTCCTAATTCAGGTTCAATAGACACAAACTTACTGTCGCCAACCGGCACATTATGTGAACATTTGAATATAGCTGTTGCTTCATCAATTTCGTCAAACATGGCTACATAAATCATGTCAACTCCACTTTTGATTGCTCCTGCAAATTGCGTCCAAAAGAAATTACCTTTATTTCGTGGTATTTGATTTAATATAGAATTGGTATTCATATTATACCAACTAAATCCAGGAAAAACAGTTGGAACATATTCTATGTTATGATCTTTACACCAAGCAAGATCTTCACTTATTAGTGGTAAAAACGAATTATATTTTTCTTCGTCATATCGCCCTACAAACCAAGGATGGACAATATCAATTTTTTTGATTAAGTCATGAAATTTTGGATCATTTACACAATCTGTAGTTTGTGTCCGCCAATATGTAGGAACTCCCAACATTACAGAGCAGCTATTTTCTTTATTTGACTTCAGAAAATCTACAATTTTTGTTGCTTCATTTAGACCATATTTTCGATTGTCATTAAATCCAACACCCCAAACAGCAACTAAAGGTTTTCCATTTTGGAAAAGATAATTTGAATATCTGTTCCTGTTATTAATTCCAAATTCTTTTTCGATAGATTTCCAATCATTAATTAAAATCTTATAATCTTCAGCCACCATTCCAGACAAATCATACATGATTGCTACAACTCTATCATATTTCTCAGCAGCTTTGAGAACTGATTGCAATACTTTGTGTGAGTGTTTTCGACCACTTTTTGATTTCAAAGTGACAATAAACCGTTGGAGAAAAACGCCATCAATACCATATTCTTTCATCCATTTAAAGTGTAAATCGAACGTTGATTCATCATAGGAACTAAAGACGTAGGCTGGTTCACCAGTAGAAAGTGTGAAAGATGTAGGATATTTATTGCTGTATTCACTGATATCTGGCCACATATCAATTTTGCACGAACCAGGTTCAAAGAGTTGATTTTTCTGATAGTGAAACCAACCTCTGTCGGCGCCATCAGTTGGAGTATTAAACCATCCCTGATAACCGGCCATAATCAGACCTTTATACGAATCAAATTTAGAAGCGTAAAGTGAGAAGAATGGCAATAAAATCAGTATAAATAGTAAAAACCTTTTTGAATTTCCCATAATGATTTTTAGTTTTATGAAAAGCTTTTTTTACAAAGATATTCGTATGGGATAAATAAAAGATTAATATTTAATTAATGCAAGAAGTAGAAAATACGAATATAAATTGCAAATGAAATAGTGGAGTTATTTTATCAAGTCATTAAAAGTATGTGGAAAATTATCATTTAAAATAAGCTTATAATCACGACAGAAGTTGTTGTAAAATGAAAGAGCAGCACTTTTCTTTCCCAATTTAACTAACGATTTGCATTTGTAAATCAGGGCATCTTCATCTATTGAATCCTGAATTAAAATTACTTCGGCAACCTGTATCAATAGTTTGAAGTTTTGACTATCGTCTGCTTGTTTTGCAAGTTCAAGTAATGCATCGATTATAATAGTAGAGTATTCTGCCTTAAATGGATCGACCCAGTCAGTTTGGACATTTGGTAAAAGTAATCCTTGTGAAGCCATTGAAAGTACAAGCGATAGGTCATCCTCACTAAAGCTAATATTCTTATCTTTAATCCGCTTGGCAAAATCCATCAAAATAATATAATCACAAACAAATGGATGTTTCATATCGGTGCGCCAATATGTATTATCATTATTAATACTGAATCCATCAATTTCTTCCAGCAATGAATGGAGTTTGTTTATATTTACATTTCTATTATTTCTTGCGCTTGTTTCCGATTTGTCAAACCACAATATTTCATCTAACGGTATAGAAGAAATTCCTTTATTGTTTTTATAAGTGTAAAGTAAAATAAGCAGAAGCATATTTTTTACAGTTGGAGTGAATAATGCTGTTATGTCAGCTCCAGTTCTGTTAATTACCTGAAAACCTCCGACAAGAGATATTGAAGAAGGAATGATTTGTTTTTTTATTACCAATTTTGTGAAATTCGCATATAGTTTAGAAGGATTAATTGTTTGATTTTCATTTCCTTCAGTATCAAACCCTAAGACACTTCCCGTATTCTTATTATTTCGACGTCTTTTTAACCATAAAGTCAGAATAAAAATATTAAGGACAAATAATAACGATAATGATATAAATAATATCATATCTTTTGTGAAACTTGCTGTGGTTTTATCATTTGTCTGAATTATTTCTGATAATGGAAATGTTGGATAATTCAGTGAATATAAAATGATTTTATATTTATTTTCTAGCGTTCTATTCAGAGTTAGAGCTACAAAACATTGTTTGTCAGATACAAAAAAGAGATCACTGTATGAACCGGTATCACTAAATTTATAAGGAATTGAGTCGGCCAAAGCGGTTAATCCTTCTTTGTTTTTGTTCAATTTATATAAATGCATCCAAGTGTTAAACCTGTTTCCTGAATAGCCCAGTGTATACATGTCTGATCCGTTTTCATCAAATACCATAGATCTGGACTGAACAATTCCTTCAAGCAACTCCATACTCCATCTTTTCTTCACAGTAAAGTCATTCAGTGAAACAGAATACAGATCACAAAAAGTGTGGGGTGAAAATTGCTGTTGTCCGGTTTTGTTCCCAAACCCGCCGAAGATATACATTTCATTTCCCTGTAAAGCTGATGCTGCTAAATACCTTGGTTGTATGAAATTGTTTAGAGGATAAGTCTTCCACTTCGAGATCGTCTGATTGTATTTTAGTAAGTCGCTGTGATAAGTATAATATCCGTAACCCCCGAAACATACCAAAGATGAATCAACCGGTGAAATTAATGCATTATGATGCCAATAAGTAGGTTCACGTGTATTTCCTGCGCTAATACTCCATGTATTTGTTTTAAAATTATATTTTGATAAAATTGAAGAGTCAAAATCATATGACCATAATTCATTAGTAAAATTATTATAAATCAGTTGGTTTGCCATTGTATGATATGGATTACCTTTTTTATAATAGATTGTATCCACTCCTTTTGTTGAACCTAAATGATAAATAATCATATATGACTGTTCAACAACATATAAATCTGATTTTAATGAGTTATAAGCTATTAATGGCTTTTCTGAAACTTCCAGTGAATCGAAAATTTGCCAGTGTACATGTGAATCAATTACCCAAAACGGATTATTTACTTTTGCTTTTAAATGAGAAATCCCATCATAAACTACACTATCACCATGTTCTTTTAAAGTCCAGTGATATAGTAATTTATTTGAAAGATTGCTAATTTTTATATCTCTCAAAATGACCGGGGCTGCATCTGTTGTAAAAAAACGTGGATGTTCGTTTACTCCAAAATAAATTTCAAATTTATCGTAAACTGGAGTTGAAGCAGAAAGTAGGATTTTTCTTTTAATTTTGTTTAATGACAGCTCGAAACTCTTTTCTAGAGGAAGATAACTCAGTTTCACATGAATCCATTGACCTTTACTAAATTTTGGGATATCCTTTAACAAGATAAGTTGTTTCTTATCATTTCCACACAAAAGCCAAAATTCATCCTGATCGTTAGAGTTACTTAAAAGAATATCAATATTTACGCTGTCATTTGCGACAATACGGCAAACATATCCGAATATTGAATTTTCATTTCGGACATTAAGATCGAATTCGAGATTGAATCCCTTTGATAAATACAAGGGCTCATGCGGACTTAAAGCAAGGCTTGTTCTTTTATCTTTTATTTCCTGATGAGAATAAAAATATAAGCCGCCAATTGATAAAGGAGCTGAAAATATATAAGATACGCCTAACAATAGAAAAACGAGAAGTCCTAATCTTTTTATTCTCAATTTATTTTGACAGAATAACATTAGCTGCATTTTGTGATTGTGACATTCATGGTTCACAAAAATAGCTATTTTTGTTGATTTGCTGTCCAAAATTGATATATATCTGTATAATTTTTGAATAATAACATTCAAACATAAAATTCTAAAAATTTCAAGTATTAAGTATTGTTCTGAAAATCAGCAGGTTTTTGTGAGCTCACAAAAACCTGCTGACTGGATATATGCAAATTCGGTATCCGAATAAATCATGTATCTATTTAATGCATTATATGGATTTTTAATTATCTATCGTCAACGCTGATATGTCAATTGTATCAAAAGCTGTACAACTAAATCCCCCATAATATTTCAATTCTATTTTTGAAGTTAATTCATCAATATTAAGTACTCCAAGCCCGTGCAAAGTACATTGTTTATAAAAAGTTACAAAAGGTTGTTCAGCTGCAAGCATAGCCTTGCGATTTTCTAGTGTTGCTGGTTCGTATGTAGGTAAATTAGCAGCTATTGATGGACCATAAGCTGTGATTACACTATTTGTTGAGACTGTATTTCGGTTGCTGATAACACTTGAGGCCATAATCTGTACAATAGGTCCCCACTGAGTAGTACGACGGACTACAGAATAACGATGCAAATGACCAACCAAAGCAATTAATTTATTACTTGCCATTACTTGTAAAAGTCGCTGTCTGTTGATGTCATCGGTTGCATACATATGCCAGCAACGCTCGGTTACAGGAATGACCGGCTGATGAAAAACTGCAAATTTAATTGTAGCGGTTGAAGCTTTCGCCGCCGCGTCTAACCAAATAATCGGATCAACCGAGCTTCTTTCATAATAATCACAAACAAAAAATTCTACATTAGCTACTTTATATGAATAATTGGCAGAATTAATAGAATTATCACCTGTTTGTTTGCGAAACATAGGTATATAATTATTTATAAAAGCATCTTTAGCTGGAGTTCCAGAAGTAACATCGTGATTTCCTTTTGCAATAATCCATGGAATTCCGAGATTGGATTTATCCACTGCATCCATCATGCTTTTCGCCATTTGATCTGCTTTAGAGTCACCTGCTAAACCTTCCGAAATATCTCCCATTTGAATTAATCCTTTGATTTGAGGGGAGTTCGTTTTAATCATATAACGCAAATGTTTCATAAAGTCATCCCAATTTGTACGAGTGTTTGCCGTATAGCCTTCAATCTGGCTTAAATCACCGGCATTATTTGCACTTAACCACTGAAAGTCATGGTTCTCCATTTTATCATAATGTATATCACCTAATAAGATAAAACTACTGCTTTGTGCATTTAATGTAAAAGTGCAGAAAAGAAGAGAAAACGATATTATACCTTACATCCGCAATTGACCATTAAAAAGACTGTCAAAACCCATCGTATATATTTAGTAATAAATAACATACGAGGATGTTGACAGTTGAAAAAAATCACCTAACTTAGTGCCTGAAAGAAAAAAGAAACAATAAT
>JBBRTR010000117.1:0-9020 GCA_038244215.1 Bacteroidales bacterium | reverse complement strand
CTTGTTGCATCGTACTAAAGGGAAGAATTACAGTTTCTTCGCTCTGACCACCGATATTGATATCCGAAGTATGCTGAGCCACACCTATTACCTGAAAATAAATGCCGTTAACCTGAATGTTTTTCCCAATTGGATCTTCATTCTTAGGAAATAAAACCTCAAGAACCCGTTCGCCTATAACACATACTTTGCGTTTTTCAACAATATCAATGTTGTTAATATATCGACCTTTCAACATTTTGCTTTCATCAATTTTATTGTAAGATGGATAATTTCCTTTCACACTAAAAGATCCCGCCTTATCATTCCGTGTTACATTATTTGTTCCACCTCCACCAAAAAGTACTGGAGCAAGATATTGAATTTCAGGCACCTTATTTATCAATGCAGGTATATCTTCATTTTCCATATCCCATTTTCGTCCTTTTACAAAACCTTTGTAAGGTAAATCTGTTTGTTCAGCCCAGATAAAGCATGAATTAGTCGCAAAACCTTCAATCTGAGAATTCATTCCACGTTGCAAAGCCACGCCGGCACCAACCATGACCACCAACATAAACATCCCCCAAAATACACCGAACGCTGTCAGAACACTTCTTGATTTGTTATGGGTTATAGTTATCCATATTTCCTGCCAACGATCTATGTCAAAGAGAACCCCCAACACCCTAAAGGGGGCTTTTGATTTTGTGCTTTTTATATTATCATTTTTCATTTTACAATTCTATTTATACGATTTTTATTCCCCTTTAGGGGACTGGCACTTTATTCTTCCCGCATCGCTTCAATCGGCTTAATTCTGACAGCTCTCCGGGCAGGCATATAACCTGCAATGACTCCGGCAATAATCAAAATCCCTGTAGAAATTAACACATAAGAAAGTGGAACTGTCGGGTCTTTAAATACTGACATTCCTGTATCTGATGGATTTTGGGCTGCCGATTGAACCATTATGAAATTAACTAATTCGGTTAGACCAATACCTAAAATCATTCCGATGTATCCGAAAACTGTAGTAATAATTATTGATTCCAAAATGATGGAACGAAGAATGGATGCCGGTGGAGCACCTATCGCTTTACGAATACCGATTTCGCGGGTTCGTTCTTTAACAGTAACCAACATGATATTACTTACACCCACAATACCTGCGATCAAAGTGAAAATCCCGATAATAGAGACAAAAAGTGTGATTCCAGCAAATATTTTCATAGTTTCAATATAATCCCGTTGTGAATTTCGTAACCAAAGAGCTTGTGTGTCATTCGGGTCAAAACGAAGACTCTGAGACATGGTTTTCTTTAGATTATCATTAAATTCATCGTTAGATTCTTTCGTTTTTAGGTTGTTCACTGTCATTGCCATGCTGTGAAATGTTCTGTCGGGATTGTAAATCAATTGTGCTGTTGTGAAAGGAATATAAGCACTTCCATCTCCCCAGCGTTCCTTTTTGGAATTTATTCCGATTACACGAAACATAACATCGCCCACCTTTACATATTTTCCAATGGGCTGAGTTTTTTTAAATAATACATCTGAAATCTTTTTGTCGAGAACAATTACTTTATTATTTGAATTCAGATCAAGTTCATTTATAAACCGACCGCCAGCCCCATCAAAAATAAGATTGAACACATTGATATAATGAGGATTCACACCTTTCACGCTGTATGATCCGAATTCATTATTATAAGTTATTGTCGATTGTTTTTCAATAATTCCGGTTTGATTTGTAGATTGTGTCATTTTTTCATCGATAGCACCTATTTCTTTCTCAGCGAAATTAAGCGAACGTCCACTTTTGAGTCCCTGATAAGGTAATGACGAAGTCCCAGACCACATTTGAACTGTATTGGTAGCTCTTTGGCTAAAATTTGAACTAACTCCATTACTTAACCCATTTCCAGCTCCCAAAAGAACAATCAAAATGAAAATGCCCCAGGAAACCGATAGTCCGGTCAAAACAGTTCGTAATTTATTACGACTCAAACTGGACATAATTTCTTGTATTGTGTTGATTGAAAACATACCCCTAACCCCTGAAGGGGAATTGAAGTTAGTATCATTCGATTTATTAGTCATATTCATATTTTTTTTAAAACAAAAAGAAAGTATTTGTATTAAAATTCCCCTTTAGGGGTTAGGGGTCTCATTTCCTCTCGATATTTTCAATTAATCCATCTTTAAGATGAATGATTGATCTTGTTTCGTCGGCAACTGATTTTTCGTGTGTTACAATGATTGTTGTCAGACCGTTTGCATTCAGCTCACTTAAAACTTTCATCATTTCCACCGTAGTAACACTGTCCAATGCTCCTGTTGGTTCATCAGCCAGTAAGATCTGCGGTTTTGAAATAATGGCACGGGCAATGGCAACACGTTGTTTCTGACCTCCCGACATTTCATTCGGCATGTGCAAAGCCCAATCTTTCAATCCCATTTGGTCCAAATATTCCATGGCAATTATATTCCGTTTTTTACGACTTACATTTTTATAATAAAGCGGCAAAGCGACGTTTTCGAGGGCATTTTTAAAATTTATCAAGTTAAATGATTGAAAAACAAAGCCAATCATTTCGTTTCGATAAACTGCTGCCTGTTTTTCCGACAAATCACGGATTAATTTATTATTTAAATAATATTCACCGGTATCATAATTATCTAATATCCCAAGAATATTCAAAAGAGTCGATTTTCCCGAGCCGGAAGCTCCCATGATGGAAACATATTCACCTTTATCTATTTGCAAATCAATTCCTTTCAAGACATGCAAAGATGCTTGTCCCATGTTGTACGTTTTGTGGATATTTTTGAGTGTAATCATATTTTGGGATATTGTATATTCCACAATGGTGGATTTCTTATTATTAAATTTTTTATATTATATTAATGTATATCAATAACTTATCTTAAAATGGCAATTTCAACATACCATCATCTTGAGGTTGATCCTGTGAACGTTTTTGTAAATTTATATCTTTACCTACTTTAAAATTGATACTATAATTAATCATGAAAAGATTTTTAAATCCCATATATGATTCACTTTTTTGGTACAATGTATTGTTATCAATTACGTTTGAATTATAAAACATTTTTTTTGCAAACGGATTAAGTGCCAAAAAAGACAGACTGCTGTTATTTTTAAACTGTTTTGACAAACCAATCAAATAAAAAGGAGCATTCTGGGATATTTCCTGTCCGTTTACAGTTGGTCCATTGATACTAAATACTGCAAAAATTCTGAAATCTTTTGGTAACGGACACATTAGCTGTGAGTTTAAGCTCCAGCTATTTAGGTCAATAGCAGGAATCAGGTTGAGATATTCATTAATATGCGATTTAAAATATCTGAAACTTGAGTTAAAGATAACCGTTCCAATCTGAGCAAACAATGACAGATTTAAACCCGTTTGATAACCATTTGATAAATTTACAGGATACTTCTCAAAAATATTGGTACCCTCTTTCGGTTGAGTTATATTTTGAATTAATCCGCTTTGGTATTCAAAAAATAATTGTGGAGTAATATTCCCCGAAAATTTACTTTTTCCATATTTTATGCTGTTTGAAAGTTGAAAATTATCTCGGTAAGCCGGTATCAAATTAATATTACCGTGACTTTCCGTCAAACTATCCACAAAACTCACGAATGGGTTCAACTGCGAATTTGAAGGTCTGAAAACTCTCCGTGAATAATTAAATTTCAGCGTATTTTTGTCGTTTATTTTATATTGCAAATTCGCATAAGGCAATGGCGAAAAATAATTATTCGTATTTGTTTTGTTAATGGTTACTTTTGAAACCTCTAACCTCGACCCAATTTTTGCACTTCCTTTTTTAAACGATTTACTTAGTTCGGCAAACATGGAACCTTTCAAATTAATATATTCAAGATTTGGAGCATTTGAACCAGACCGTATATTATTGATATAGTTATAATTATAGTTTGCACTTATCCCAGTACTAAAGTTGTACACACTATCAAATGGAAGATTATAGTTAGCGCGTGAATTTAAGGTATTACTGCTGGTATTATTTTCTTCGTACTGAATGGGAGAACGAAATAATTCATTATCATTTTGATCCAGAAACACATTCGTATAATTTGATTTATTCAAATTTTTCAGACTTGTGTTCATAGTGGTTTCAAATTCAAAAGAATGATCCTTTTTTTTATCAAATTTATGTTTATAATAAAGAGAAGAATTAAGTCCGCTATTAACATTATCCAAATTACTAAAGGTTTCGTTTTTATTTAATATCGTATTATTTTGGCTGATGTTACTGTGTTGGTAATTATCACTATTTGAACCGTTTCCATTGTACGCCACATTTACACTTAAATTATTAAATTCGTTAGGATCATAAATAAAACCGGTATTTGCACTCCCATTTCTAAAATCTATATTTGAATTTCCAGTACGATTTAAACCATCAATTCCGGATGTTCTATCCATGTTATTGATAAAATTCATCTTCCCCAAACCACCATTTCCTGATACATAAAAAGATATTTTTTTAAACCCGTAATCCAGACTAGCATTAGCTCTTCCCATGTAACTTTTCAGGCTATTAGGGAGCAACACACCGTTAAACATTCCCTTTAAACCATAACTCATTTCATGGTTGGTAATAATATTAATTACGGCATCCACATCAGCATCATATTTCCCTGTTGGATTTGTAATTACTTCCATTTTGTCGACCTGCGATGGATGAAGCTTTTTCAAATAACTTTTATCGCGGGTTATACCATCCACTTCTATTACTATATTTGTTTTTCCCTCAACAGTTATGTTTTCATTGAAATAATCAACTTGTACAGTTGGTACTTTGCGCAAAATATCCAGTCCGTCAGTTGAAGTTTTCTTCATATCGGTTGAAATTCCATAAATTGTTCGGTCGGGAAGTTCTTTTACCTGAATTTTTGACCCATTTACTGTAATTTCTTTTAGATTATAAATGGATGGAACAAGTTCGGTATTTCCAACATTAATAATTCTGCCGGCAGTGTTTAAATTAACCGTTACGATTTGAGTTTTGAAAAATGACTTTGCGATTTTCAAACAATAACTCTTCGTTGTATCAGCTTTCATCAGCGTGTATAAACCTTCCGTGTTAGTGTAAAAAGTTTCAATTTTAGTACTATCAGGCAATTGCAATAAATCCACAATTGCTGTTTCTATTGGAGATTTATCCTCAAGACTTAAAACATGTCCTGTAATAACTTTGCGGGCATAACCGGTACTAACTGTAAAACAAAACAGTAACAGAAATAATTTAGCTTTCATAAAGTAGGAAATTTGATTGCAAGAGTTTCAAATATAAATCAGGAATACTTAAAATTGAATAAATATTTTATTGTTTCACAATCTCGGTTTGTGCATCAATAACCATAGGAATATTCATAGATTTACCCTGATTCTTTACAGTCATTGAACCTGAATAATTCTTTTTATCAGTTGAACTTATTATCAATCCGGTTTTAATATCTAATGACAATGAACCCGATGAATTTCCTTTAATATCAAATGACATGCTGGCATTTTCGTCGGTATTCGGTATTGACTCTAACTCCGAAGCCATTTCCAGCTGAGCCGAATTTTTATCAAAATTTTTAAGTGTAATGGTGTTAAAAATCATTCCAGACAATCCACCGCCAGCTACAGAATATGAAGTTTCCCATTTATCACCGATTTTTACTTCTTTGTCGGGCATATATGCAAATAATGGTTCAATCATTGATTGCAAAGCCGATTCTTTAACCACCATTTCTATTTGTTTCGTTAATTGATCTTTCTTATTTGTCGGTACTGAGTCTAATGCAAGCAATATGTTATTTCTAAATGTTTTATAATTAACAAAGCCAGCAAATTTACCTGAAGTAGATATTTTTGCATTTATGGAATTTGAACTGAATCTGTTCATCAATTGCTCCATATATTCTGTCTTTTTTGCCAATGTTGCGGAGTTTGTTTCTTTATTTCCCATTGGAGAAGTTGATTTCGATTGAATGGTGTCGAACCTGAATTCAATATTCATCATGTCGTTCTCCTTTGATATCAACTTATAACTAATAGAATTACTGGATTTTATAGTTGAAGTAAATGAATTCCCATTATACGTACTCACTACATTTTGATTACTGGTTTCCTTCAGTTTATACACTCTGTTCTTTTCAAGATTAAATTTCAGCATTACTGCCGATTGCGAAAATACAGTTACACAAAGTATTAGTGTAAATGCGGTTAACAAAAGCTTTTTCATTTTAATTTGTTTTTAAAGTTTATATTTATAATTTTAAATCTAACAATACAACAATAATTTGCAACATAAACGCTGCAAATATATTAGAAGTTTTAGTACCTTGCAATACATAGTACTATAAAAATAGCGATATTGTCAATTCATGGAACGTATTTAATTAATTATTAGACGTTTGACACAATTAAAAAAGATTTATCGTTAATGTTATTTAGCTTTTGTTGATTTATTTTGATAATTTCAAAAATTACATCATTATTTGTCCCAGTTATTAAAAAAGGCACAGATCCAATGAACTGCGCCCTTTCCTATCTTTTAGAATGTTTAATTAACCTGAAATAGTAATATATAAAAAAACGAATAAACTAATACTCCGGTCCCCTGATCATCTTAATTTTAAACTTCATTTTTCCTAACTGACTCACAAACAATCCGAGAACTACGATGGCAATTCCAATCCATTTCAGTAAAGTAATTTCATCGCCCATAAAATTCCAAGCAAACAAAGCCGTGAAAACAGGAATAAGATTGACGAAAACATTAGTTTTCGCCACACCGATTTTGCGAACAACTCCGGCAAATAGGACAAAAGCAATGACCGATGCAAAAACAGCCAGCAAAAGCAATGCAACGACTGCTTGTTGGGTTACCTGCAAAGTTTGAATTGTTGACAAATCTACAATCAGAAAAGTTGGGATAAAAAACCCCAATCCTATCAGACTTTGGTAGAAAATAACATTCAATGTCGAATAATGAGTTGATATTTTTCGTAGCGTTGTGGCATAACAAATAGCCGAAAAGACAGCAAGAAAAAGCAAGGCAACTCCCCATGGATTAGCTGTAAATCCTCCTCCGGGCTCATAAATCACAAAAAAAACTCCACCAAGCGAAACAAGAATACCCAGAATGTTCATCCAACCAATTTTCTCTTTCAGTAAAAAATAAGCCAGAACCGGAGCAAAAAGAGGAATTGTGGAAACAATTACAGAAGCTAATGTAGATTCAACCACCGTCAAACCGTATGTTTCGCCAATATAATACATAAATGGTTCGAAAAAAGCGAGTAAAATAAACCATTTCATATCTTCACGTCGAAGTCTCTGAAATTTTCCGGCAGATTTGGAAACAACGTAAAGCAAAACCGAAGCCAACAAAAGGCGCAGTGTAATTAACGTAACCGGCTGAAACGACAGGATAGCTACTCGCGTCCATATAAATGAAACCGACCAGAAAATCATGGCAAGAACGATTGCCCCGTAAAGTTTGATTGAATATAGCATTATATTGAACTTTCTGAATCGCCCCAAAACGAGACCTTAAGAAAGTTGCATTTTAAAATTACTTCTATTTTAAAAACAGAGAATCGTGTATCATAAAGTTACTTTTCGTGAATTCAAGAAACAATATATTTTACTTCTTTATGTATATAATCCCAAACTTCGTCAGTCATTTTGGCTCCTACGACTTCAACCACTTTTCCTGAAACTAAAGATCCGATTTTTCCGCAGATTTCAAGTGAATAATCATTGGCTAAACCGAATAAAAATCCGGAAGCATATAAATCACCTGCACCGGTTGTATCGATTGCCTTTGCCAAACGTGGTTTTACAAGTACTTTTTCATTTCCCGACTTGATAAATGAACCTTCTTTACCTATTTTCACGATAGCAATTTTACATAGTTCGGAAATTTTGTTTAATGCTTCTTCAGGTTCTTTTCCAGTAAATGCACGTGCTTCTTCTTCGTTAGCAAAAACAATATCGACAAATTCTGAAATCATTTCGTGCAAGAATTCGAGATTTTCTTCCACCACGTTGTAACTTGCCAAATCCACAGAAACCAGCAAACCTTCTTCTTTAGCTAAGCGAACAGCCGTGCGGATTAAATCATGATTTTGCACCAAATAACCTTCAATATGGAAAATATCATAACCGCGAAACATTTCAGCACTTAAATCGGATGCTTCAAGCTCACAGGCGGCTCCCAAATAGGTACACAACGTTCGTTCACTGTCGGGAGTAATTAATACAGTACAATGGCCCGAAGGGGTCGAACTTTTCAATAAATAGGGCTTCACTCCATTATTGATTGAATCATTTGTGAAAAATTCTCCCACAGCATCTCTTCCTATTTTCCCAACAAATCCGGCCTCAGCACCTAAACGAGTTATTCCATTTATTGTATTGGAAGCCGATCCACCAGTCGCCATTTGGCGTGTGAAATTGTTTACGGCACTGCTGATTTTCTCCGCTCTTTCGGTATTTATCAACTGCATTCCGCCTTTCATTAAATTTAATGACAATAAAACATCATCATTGTCAATTTGCAATAAGATGTCAGTCAGGGCATTACCCATTCCTAAAATTTTTTTCATAAATTTATCCGTGTTTTTTATGCAAAGATATTGCATATTTCAAGAAATCCTATTACTTTTGCAACGCATTTGACAAAAAAATGTGCAACCAAATTCTTCCTTAGCTCAGTTGGTTAGAGCATCTGACTGTTAATCAGAGGGTCCTTGGTTCAAGTCCAAGAGGGAGAGCCACCAAAAAAGCTAAAACGTTATTTATAAACGGTTTAGCTTTTTTGTTTTAGTTAAATATCCCCACATTATGGCTCACCCGTAAAAGTTGTGGATTAAAATAATGATTATTATTTTTGTGAATCAAAATTAATAATCACTACCATGAAAAACGATCCCCATTTATTAGCATTGGTGAGATATATTTTACCAGAAGAGATTTTTCTTTATT
>JBBRTR010000116.1:0-9253 GCA_038244215.1 Bacteroidales bacterium | reverse complement strand
TCGAATGGCAGATTCCTTCACCACCTCCGGTTGAGAATTTTGACGAAGCACCTGTTATCAAACAAAATCCGTATGATTATGAATGAAATGAAACCAAACCCCTAACTTGGACAAGCAAGAACCAAGAGCCAAGAACCAAGAGCCAAGATGTTAGACAAAAGAACAAAGACAAAAGATAAAAGAACAAGGATAAAAGAACAAAGACAAAAGAATAATTTCCTTTTGAAATAAACAAATTGAGTTATTTTTTTTAATGAAATATTTATATTGAACTGAATATCTATTAAATGTAATTACAGTAGTTCGACAGGATATTTTAGATTTTGCCAAAAAACACACTAATTTGAGAGTTTAGTACTAAAAGGACTTTAATACATCTTTCTTAAGGATTTGTGGAAAATGAGGACTAAAGTTGATTTACACACTTTTAGGAATAGAATAATATAAAAAAATATGAACGAAAAAGAAATACATATTGAAGCACACAGAGACGACGAAGCTTCTAAATTAGGAATGTGGCTCTTTATTTTTACTGAATTGCTTCTGTTTGGTGGATTGTTTCTGGTTTATTCTGTTTTCCGGGCCGAATACCCCCGAAACTTTCACGAAGGAAGTCTGGAATTAAGTGTAACCATTGGCGCAATCAATACTATTGCGCTGTTGTTCAGTAGTATGACAATTGCAATGGCATTGACAGCAATTCAAAAAAACAATCCGAAATTAGCCATGATGTTGATTTCTGTAACTTTATTGATGGCGATCGTATTTTTATTTAATAAATATATTGAGTGGAATACAAAATTTCATCATGGATTATATCCCGGTTCGCCAATAATGCCGAGTTTAGAAAGGGGTGACTTGTTATTTTTCAGTTTATACTTTTTTATGACCGGATTACATGCACTTCATATCATTGTGGGTATGGTGTTGTTAACTATTTGTTTATTTAAAATCAGAAAAGGGACACTTCATTTTCAAAGATATGTGCATCTCGAAAATGGAGCACTGTATTGGCATCTTGTGGATTTAATCTGGATTTTTCTGTTCCCGTTGTTGTATCTTATTACTTAAAAAAACAAGAGCAAAAATAAAAGAAGAATTGAAAATTCTAAATAAATAATTATGGCAAATAATGTTTCACATATCACCGAATACAAAGTACTTGCACGAGTTGTGTTAATACTTATGTTTCTGACATTTCTGACGATTACTGTCACTTCGTTTCATCTGGGAGCTTTTAGTGTAACCGTAGCACTTCTGATTGCCGGTGTAAAAGGATTTATGATTTTGACTTACTTTATGCACTTAAAATATGAAAGTTTATTGTTGCGAATTCTTGTGGGAATGATTTTCGTATTGTATGCCATAATTGTTCTCATTACTTTTGTTGATTATGCATATCGTTAATTCGATACTGGAAAAATCTTATTTGAAACTAATAAACTTATAACTCGAAACTGGTTATGTTCAGCAACGCATCAAATTTTGTTTATGGAGTAGATAAAGCCTTCCTTATTATCGGAGGTTTTTCGGTCTTCTTTCTGGTAGCTTTTACAGCCATCATGATATATTTTGTTATAAAATATAATCGAAAAAGACATCCGAAAGCAGTTCAGATAAAGGACAGTATAATTTTGGAAGCTACCTGGATTACTTTGCCCATAATTCTTGTATTGTTTATGTTTTACATTGGCTGGGAGGGATTTCTGCCTATGCGTGATGTTCCAAAAGATGCTATGCAGGTAACAGCTAATGCCCGAATGTGGAAATGGACTTTCCAGTATGAGGGAAATAAACAATCAGACACGCTGGTTTTGCCTATTAATAAAGCGGTAAAAGTGAATCTAGAATCGAAAGATGTAATTCATGGTTTTTTTATTCCAGCATTCAGAATAAAAGAAGATGTGGTTCCTGGAAAGCATAATTACAGTTGGTTTATTCCGGGTGAATTAGGCGATTTTGATTTGCTTTGCTCTGCTTATTGTGGTGTGAATCATTCTTATATGTCCGCAATTGTACGAATTGTTCCTCAGGCTGAATATGATAAATGGATTGAAGCACTACCTGCTAAAAATGC
Source organism: Bacteroidales bacterium (assembly GCA_038244215.1). Lineage (GTDB taxonomy): Bacteria > Bacteroidota > Bacteroidia > Bacteroidales > Paludibacteraceae > Paludibacter. Next base: position 7,176 of record JBBRTR010000116.1, on the reverse strand, counting down.
TGAAAGTTCAAATCCGGGTTATAGTTTGCTTGAAAAGAATGGTTGTACAGCTTGCCACTCCATTAATGGTACTAAACTTGTCGGGCCGAGTTTTAAAGGGTTGTATGGTTCTTCAGTTGAAGTTTCGACGAGTGGAACGGTTCATAAAGTTGTTGCCAATGAAGATTATATAAAAACGTCCATACTCGACCCGAATAAAGATGTTGTTTCCGGTTTTCCCCAGAGTGTTATGAAATCGTACAAAGGAATAATTACGGATAAGGAAATTCAAATGCTGAATGAATATTTCAAAACGCTGAAATGAGTTCATTTTCAATTAAACCATTTTTGACCCTGATTAAATACAGGGTTTCTTTGGCTGTAACCTTTACAGCGATAACCGGATATGTTGTTTATGCCGGTCATCTCGATATTCAATCCATCCAACTCGCAATCGCTGTTTTTATTCTGGCAAGCGGCTCCAGTGCTTTAAACGAGTTTCAGGAACGAAAATATGATGCGCGGATGAACAGAACCCATCTGCGACCCATTCCAACCGGACAAATATCTCCGCTGAATGCTTTACTAATTTCATTTGCACTTATTTTTGAAGGATTGTATCTTTTGAATTCAGCTTTTGGTGGTGTAACGGCTTTGTTGGGTTTGTTCAATATATTTTGGTACAATGGATTGTATACCAACTTAAAACGAATCACAGCTTTTGCAGTTGTTCCAGGTTCATTAGTAGGAGCAATTCCGGTATTTATGGGTTGGACAGCCGCAGGTGGTAATCTGTTCAGCGGTTCAATTATTTTTATTGCATTTTTCCTTTTTATTTGGCAAGTTCCGCACTTTTGGTTGTTGATGCTGAAATATGGAAAAGAATATGAAGCTGCCGGATTTCCAACTATTAATAAATCAATCAATTCTCAAAGCCTGCGAACTATTATTTTCGCTTGGCTGGTTGCCACTTCTGCAACGTCAATTATGATTCCGCTTTTTCTTGAAAATGTGTCCGGTTTATTTTTTTGGGTCGTTTTCGTACTGAACTTTCTATTTATCGGCATTTTCGCAAAACTATCTTTCGGAAAAGCAAGCGAACTGAATCTCAGAAGATCATTTATCAGCATAAATTTGTATATGCTGGTCTTTATGGTGTTGCTGATAGTTTTTCATCTAATGTAGTTCATACTTCGCGAATAATTAAAAATATCCTGTTGTCATAAAACGCTTAATTTCTCCAGATTATTCTTCAGCACGTTTATCGGGCAATAATTTTCAAAAATATAGATTTTAGAATCTGATTAGAAATTCCTATTTATTCTTTAGTATATGTGTTGTGTTTGGATGAAAGCTCTTCCGAAATAGAACGAAAAGATGAGCTTTTCGGGTTTAATGTCCAGCACAGTTCTGCAATTAAAAGTAAGTCTCCAGATAAGTCAAATAAATAAACAAAAATACAAGGATCAGCGTTGCTTCTAATCAGACACAGTCTGGAGACTACTCTAACCGGGGTACAACGCTTTTATTTTATAATAACATGAAAAACATTCTAACAATTATAGGATTTATCAGTTTAGGATTGGGAATTATCGGAGCTTTTCTGCCCTTACTTCCAACAACTCCATTCATTTTATTGTCGGCAGCTTTGTTTGCCAAAAGCTCAGATAAAATGCATAGTTGGCTATACAATCACAGGATTTTTGGGGAGATTCTCCGTGATTTTAACGAGAATAAGACAATCCCTCTTTACGCTAAAGTTATTTCGCTTTTCATGATGTGGATGTCTATTCTCTTCACAATTTTCATTATAGCTAACGGAAAACTTTGGTTGCAAATTTTATTAGCAGTCATTGCCTTGGGTGTGAGTATACATATTTTGAGCTATAAAACAAAGAAGTAAGGTAAAAACCCCGTGCCAGCGTTGCTATTCAACAAAAAGATAGAAATTAGTCTAAGAAAAAATAAGAAATGTTTAGTAGATTTTTTATGCCAATTAACCTTCAACTTGTTTGTAATGTAAAGGTAAACCGTTTTACAGCGGAAGAAATTACGGTTATGAGATTTGTTAGAAACAAAAAAACCACTAACCTCTCGTTGCAAACGAAAGGCTAGTGGAGATGTGTGCTTATGGTATTAATTACCTAGTGTATTTTTATGGTTATTATCCCAATAATGCCAGTTGAGGTCACTATACCAATTTTGGCATTTAACCCGACCATTTTTAAGTGTCGTTTGCCACTGAATGGTTATGTCATTATCATGTTTAAGTGTTTGTATTAAAAACTGAGCATCAAGTCCTGCATCATTGATTTTATCGTATTCGAGGTAATTACCCACATTGACATCCGTTGCATCAACCAAAGTGTACCTCAAGCTGGTGTTCTTCACCCACGTAACATCCAGATAAGGAATACCTTTATATTCAGGTCCCTTGTTTAAATGCCAGGTGGCAGTTAAACCATCACGAGAAGATATGCCGGTAAACCATACGAAATTTGAAAAATCAGGACCCAATCCACCGGATTTTGTCAATAACATTTTCCAGTCAATGGAGTTTCCATTAACAGTCGCTACCAGACTGCAAGTATATGTAATCCCAACGTTCGTTATGGAATACGTTCTAACCCAATTTGAATTGTCCACAATAAATACAGCAGGATGATTGAATGCTTCCTTGAAAGCAGTAACAGGTATTACTGAGTTAAGATAAATTGCAATGTTCCAAGCTCCTACCGTAAAAGCCGAATTAATCCAGTTGTTATATTGGGTTGGATCATCCGTTAAAGACGATTTAACAGCAGATGCATTAGCAGTTGACTGGAAATTTGAAAAATCCATCATCATACTTTCCGATGGTGGCAGGACAGGTTCTTTTTTGCTGCTGTCATCATTTGTACATGATGTAAGACAAGATGCAACAATCATAGCCACAATAATTGTTTTTGATATTAAGTTTTTCATTTTTTTTATTTTTAGTTTATAATTTATTTATCTATGCAAAGTAAGATACTTTTTCAGGAGAAAAGTTACAATTTTCAATCTAAAAGTTACAAGATTCACGCTTTCCCATTTTCAGTACTCTCTCGCTCGTTTGCTTTTAATACTAATTTAAACGTTTTAAAAGGAAAGAAATTGTGCTGTATTTTATAATGATAAAAAACAAACAATTCAAAATGTTAGTTAGAAATGGCGGTAATATCAATTTTATTTAATAGAATTTTGATATTGAATTAAAAACGAATGTAATGGGTAAAGAAAAAGGTTGCGAAAAGCTATAAAAGAAACGAAATCCTTTTAGCAGAAAAAACTAAGGACTAAATAAGTACGTTTAGTCCCTTATTTAGTCCTTGTTAATAGTAATATGTTGGCAGTTAGTCTTTTAAGCGGAGAGAGAGGGATTCAAACCCCCGGTACCTTGCAGTACGGCGGTTTTCAAGACCGCTGCAATCGATCACTCTGCCATCTCTCCAGTGATACATCCTTTTTTCAAAGGCGGTGCAAAGATAAGGCTTTTTTCGGAATTGCCAACAACTAAGTTTGATTTTATATACAATTTTAAAATATATAATTTACAATTAAAAGCCAATTTTGAAAATCCAATTGTAAATCAGTAAATTGTAAATCTACAATTGCTTTAGATATTCAATAATATTTTTCTCAATGCGTGAAACAATGTTGTTTACATCGGCTTTATCAAAGGCTTCGCCGGTGATATTTTCGAAAAGTTCAATGTAACGTTCGCTGATTCCGGCAACGATTTCAGGTGTCATTTCAGGAACTTGCTGTCCTTCTTTTCCCTGAAAACCATTTTCCATAAGCCATTCACGAACGAATTCCTTTGAAAGTTGTTTCTGAGCTTCACCTTTTTCGAAACGTTCTTTATAGCCTTCTGCATAGAAATAACGTGATGAATCAGGAGTATGAATTTCGTCAATTAGATAGATTTTTCCATCACGATGTCCGAATTCATATTTTGTATCAACCAAAATTAAACCGCGTGCTGCAGCCATTTTAGTACCGCGCATGAAAAGTTCCATTGTGTATTTTTCCAACAATGCATAATCTTCAGAAGAAACCAAACCCTGTTCAAGTATTTCATCTTTAGAAATATCTTCATCATGTCGTCCTAATTCTGCTTTTGTAGTGGGAGTGATGATTGGTTGAGGGAAACGTTGGTTTTCGCGCATCCCGTCCAAAAGATGCACACCGCAAATTGTGCGCACGCCACTTTTATAGGTTCTCCAAGCACTTCCGCACAAATAACTACGCACAATCATTTCTACGGGATAACCTTCGCAACGAAGCCCCACTGTAACCATTGGGTCTGGACAGGCTAGTTTCCAGTTTGGGACAATATCAGCCGTTGCGTCTAAAAACTTGGCTGCAATCTGATTCAACATTTGTCCTTTGTATGGAATTCCTTTTGGTAAAACTACATCAAATGCTGAGATTCGATCCGTAGCCACCATAACCAGCAAGTCATTTTTTACTGTGTACACATCACGTACCTTGCCGTGATACACATTTGTTTGTCCATCGAAATGGAAATCGGTGTTAGTTAAAGCGTTCATAATAAGAATTTGCCCCTATCCCCCTAAAAGGGGAATTTGAGCTTTTAGAGTTATTTGTCGATTTATAATTGATTTTATTTCTGTCCTGCTTTTCAGGTAGATAATGTTTTTTTATCTACCATTGTCGTTGATAATGTGGTTATGAAAAATTAAACCTCTTTGAAGTTGAATAAATTATTTTTTCAAAACCAAAACCTCCGTTTTTTCTTTCTCCCCTTTCAAGGGGCGGGGGACAGCATACGCCTCCACAATTCGTTGTACCAGTTTGTGACGCACGATATCTTTTACATCGAATTCAACTTTAGCTATTCCTTTCACATTTTTCAGAACTTCAAGTGCGTCAATTAATCCAGATTTTTGCTGATACGGCAAGTCAATCTGTGTGACATCTCCGGTTACAATCATTTTTGCATTCAAACCCATTCGAGTCAGGAACATTTTGATTTGCATGGTGCTGGTATTTTGTGCTTCGTCCAAAATAATCACGGCATCACTCAACGTTCGTCCACGCATAAAAGCCAGTGGAGCAATCTGAATCGTACCATTTTCGAGATATTCTTTCAGCTTAAGCGGCGTAATCATGTCCTGTAAAGCGTCGTAAAGTGGTTGCAGATACGGATCGATTTTTTCTTTCATATCGCCTGGAAGAAAACCGAGCTTTTCGCCTGCTTCAACAGCCGGACGACTGAGAATAATTTTCTTTACTTCACGGTTTTTCAACGAGCGAACTGCCAAGGCAATGGCTGTATACGTTTTACCTGAACCAGCCGGTCCAATGGCAAAAAGAAGGTCGTTTGTTTCGAAATCTTTCACAAGTTTTTGCTGATTGGCAGTACGAGCCATAATGGATTTCCCATTCACACCGTGCAAAATTAAGTTTTCAAACTTTATCTCAACAGGTTCGTGACCTTTTACAATTTCAATAATGTTTTCTTCAGTCAGCGTATTGTTGTCAATACAAAAACGTTCCAGCTTTTCAATGATTGAATATAAATTATTGATGTCTTCCTCATTACCTGCTAATTTGATGGCATTACCTCTGGCAGAAAATCGTACATTGGGATGCAAATTTTTTATTGTTTGAACATTATGGTTGTTTACACCATAAAAAACGGTAGCGTCAGTAAGCTCAGAAAGTTCGAATACAGCCTCCCAAACCCCTCCATTTGAGGGGCTAAGAATGTTATTGTCTATTGATTTTTTCATGCATGAAATTCTTAAAGTCCCCTAACGGGGGATTTAGAGGGCTTTTTAGTCTACAAACAGCGGATATTTCTCCATTGTTTTGTTTACCCGTTCACGAACTGATTTGATAACTTCTTCGTTTTCAACATTTGAAAGTACTGTTTCAATCATTTCGGCAATTTCTTCCATCAAAGGTTCTTTTGCTCCACGAGTTGTGATAGCTGGAGTACCAAGACGAATTCCTGATGTTTGGAAAGCTGAACGGCTATCAAAAGGGACCATATTTTTGTTTACAGTGATATCAGCTTCAACTAATACTTTTTCAGCCACTTTTCCAGTTAGTTCAGGAAATTTAGAACGAAGATCAACTAACATCGAATGATTATCAGTTCCGCCTGATACAATCGAAAATCCACGGGAAATTAAAGCTTTTGCCAAAGCTGCAGCATTCTTTTTAACTTGTGCCTGATAAACTTTATATTCCGGCTGCAAGCATTCGCCGAACGAAACGGCTTTTGCAGCAATAACATGTTCCAACGGACCGCCTTGAATTCCTGGAAAAACAGCTGAGTCGAGTAAGGCTGACATCATTTTTATTTCGCCTTTTGGAGTTGTTTTTCCCCAAGGATTTGGAAAATCTTTTCCTAACAAAATGACACCTCCACGTGGGCCACGTAATGTTTTATGAGTTGTTGAAGTGACAATGTGCGCCCATTTCAAAGGATTTTCTAACAATCCGGCAGCAATTAATCCGGCAGGATGAGCCATGTCAATCATTAAAATGGCACCAACTTTATCAGCAATTTCACGCATCCGTTTGTAATCCCATTCACGAGAATATGCCGAACCTCCACCAATAATCAGTTTTGGTTTCTCGCGTAGTGCTATTTCTTCCATTTGATCGTAGTCAACGCGTCCTGTATCTTCTTTCACGTTATATTCGCAAGGCTTGTAAATAATCCCCGAACTATTTACCAACGAACCATGCGACAAGTGACCACCGTGGGAAAGATTTAAGCCCATAAACTTATCTCCCGGATTTAAACAAGCTAAAAATACAGCTGCATTGGCTTGTGCGCCTGAGTGCGGTTGAACGTTTACCCATTCGGCGCCAAAAATTTCTTTCAAACGATCAATTGCAATTTGTTCGCTCATATCCACCACTTCACAACCGCCATAATAACGTTTGCCCGGATATCCTTCAGCATATTTATTAGTTAATACGGAACCCATAGCTTCCATAACTTGATCGCTTACAAAGTTTTCTGACGCAATCAACTCAATTCCTTTTAACTGGCGTTGTTTTTCGCGTGCAATAATGTCAAAAATAACTTGGTCTCTTTTCATTTTAAAATTTATGTGCCCCCTAACCCCCTAAAGGAGGAATTGAAGACGTAGTTTATATATTTGTTTAATTTTTTCTTATTGAAATCTTCTT
>JBBRTR010000115.1:0-9312 GCA_038244215.1 Bacteroidales bacterium | reverse complement strand
TTAGATAAATTAGCCGTAATTACAGGCCGTAAATATGGTTTGTTCGATTATTATGGTGCTCCAGATGCCGACCGTGTGGTTATAGCCATGGGATCAGCTACCGAAGCCATCCGCGAAGGAATTGATTATTTGAATGGCAACGGCGAAAAAGTGGGATTGGTATCGGTTCACCTGTATCGTCCGTTCTCAGCCAAACATTTCTTATCTGTATTACCAAAAACGGCCAAACGTATTTGTGTACTCGATCGTACAAAAGAACCGGGTGCTGGTGGCGAACCATTGTATTTAGATGTAAAAGATGTATTGTACGGAACTGAGAATCAACCCTTAGTAGTTGGTGGTCGTTACGGATTATCATCCAAAGACTTTACACCTGCGCAAGTACTTGCTGTTTATAAAAATTTATCATTACCATCGCCAAGAAATCAGTTTACAGTTGGTATTGTGGATGATGTTACCTACACTTCACTTCCTTTAGGTGAAGAAATGTCATTGGGAGCAGTCGGAACAATCGAAGCTAAATTCTACGGACTTGGTGCCGATGGAACTGTTGGTGCAAATAAAAACTCAATTAAAATTATCGGTGATAATACCGATAAATACTGTCAGGCATATTTTGCTTACGATTCAAAGAAATCGGGAGGATTTACTTGTTCACACCTTCGTTTCGGAGATGCTCCGATTCGTTCAACCTATTTGGTTACAAACCCGGATTTTGTGGCTTGCCACGTTCAGGCTTATTTACGTTTATATGATGTAACCAAAGGTTTGAAGAAAAACGGAACATTCCTTTTGAATACTATCTGGAATTCGGAAGAAGTAAAACGTAATTTGCCGGCAAATGTAAAAAAATATTTGGCCCAAAATAATATCAACCTGTATATTATTAATGCAACTAAAATTGCAGAAGAATTAGGATTAGGAAATCGTACCAACACCATTCTTCAATCGGCATTTTTCAAAATTGCAAATGTTATTCCTTTCGAACTTGCTATTGAGAAGATGAAATATGCTATCAATAAATCATATGGTAGAAAAGGTGAAACCATTGTAAACATGAACTATGCAGCTGTTGATCGTGGCGGTGAATACGTAAAAGTTGATGTTCCTGTAGAATGGTCATTATTGTTAGAAGAACCAGAAGTTATAAGTGATAATGCACCCGGATTTATAAAAGATATCGTTCGTCCTATCAATGCTCAAGCTGGTGATGAACTTCCGGTTTCAGCATTCAAAGGACGCGAAGATGGAACCTGGATTCAAGGAACTGCCAAATTTGAAAAACGTGGTGTTGCAGCAAATGTTCCTGTTTGGAATATGGATAATTGTATCCAGTGTAATCAATGTGCTTATGTTTGTCCTCACGCCGCAATTCGTCCATTTGTGTTGGATACTGATGAAATGTCAAAAGCTCCATTTGCTGCTGAAACATTGAAAGCAACCGGAAAAGTATTTGCAGATATGAGCTATCGTATTCAGGTAGATGTACTTGACTGTATGGGTTGCGATAACTGTGCTGAGGTTTGTCCGGGCAATAAAAACGGGAAAGCACTGACCATGGTACCTATCGAAACTCAATATGAAAATCAAGATAATTGGGATTTCTGTGTTGAAAATGTAAAAACTAAACAATACTTGGTTGATCCAAAATCGAATATAAAAAACTCGCAATTCGCTACTCCTTTGTTTGAGTTCTCGGGTGCTTGTACCGGTTGTGGTGAAACTCCTTATGTAAAATTAGTAACACAGTTATTTGGTGATCGTCAAATGGTATCGAATGCAACAGGTTGTAGCTCAATTTATTCTGCTTCTGCTCCTTCAACTCCATATACAACTAACGACGAAGGTCGCGGACCAGCCTGGGCAAATTCTTTATTTGAAGATAATGCTGAATTTGGTTTAGGTATGGTTTTCGCTTATGATAATATGCGTGATCGATTGGTACGTTTAATGAATGAAGCGATTGCTGAAGATTGTTGTTCAGAAGAATTGAAAGGTTTATTTACCGAATGGTTAGAATTCCGGGATGATGCGGATAAATCAAAAGAATTAGAAGCTAAAATCACTCCATTAGTTAAAGCGGCTACTTGTGAAAAATGTGTAACTATATCAGGATTAACTCAATATTTGATTAAACAATCGCAATGGATTATCGGTGGCGATGGTTGGGCTTACGATATCGGTTTCGGTGGATTGGATCATGTGATTGCTTCAGGTAAAAACGTAAACATTCTGGTTTTGGATACTGAAATTTATTCAAATACAGGTGGTCAGGCTTCTAAATCAACACCGATTGGTGCTGTTGCAAAATTTGCCGCTGCCGGAAAACGAGTTCGTAAAAAAGATTTGGGAATGATTGCTGCTACTTACGGTTATGTTTATGTGGCTCAGGTAGCAATGGGTGCAAGTCAAGCACAAACTCTGAAAGCTATTCGTGAAGCGGAAGCCTATAATGGACCATCTATTGTAATTGCTTATTCTCCATGTATCAGTCACGGATTAATTGCCGGAATGGGTAAAGCTCAGGAAGAACAGGAACGTGCAGTTGAATGTGGTTACTGGCATTTGTATCGTTACAATCCTGCTTTGGAAGCTGAAGGTAAAAACCCAATGATTTTAGATTCAAAAGAACCTCAATGGGATAAATTCCAGGACTTTTTACGCGGTGAAGTGCGTTACACTTCGTTGTTGAAACAGTTCCCTGCCGAAGCAAATGAATTATTTGTTGCAGCTCAGGAAAATGCAAAATGGCGTTACACCGGCTATAAACGTATGGCAGATCAACAATTCTAATTGAATAATTAAACTTTTCCAAAGTTCAGAACTTTGGAAAAGCTAACACATAAAAAAGACCAACCGGATTCGGTTGGTCTTTTTTACTTTAAATTAGTTTTTGCATCTTGTAATGTGGAATATTGATTTCCAAAAATTCATCACTGATTTTTGTATAACCCAGCTTCTCATAAAATTCAACAGCAGTTTTCCGAGCATTCAAAACTATTAAAGTATAGCCTTTGCTTTTTGCAAAATTCTCAGCATAAATCAGCATTCTGCTCCCAATTCTCATTTTTTGAAGTTTTTCCTCTACAGCAAACTGTCGCATTTTCAAAGAATTGTTACGCAACGGAGTGAGAATCAAAACTCCTGCAAGATGATGATTATAAAAGGCTCCGATATGGTAATCACTTCCCTCCGACTCCCTGTTATCATTGTAAATACTCATTCCAAGCGGTTTTCGTAGAACCGCATCACGGAGTTCAAGTTCCTGTTTGTATTCTTCCGAATCAAAGGAAATAACCTTTAGTTGTAATTCGTCATTCTTATCATTCATTTATTTAGCATTTTTCAATGTATAATTGTATTTGTCAAATACGAAATTAAAATCACTGTTATTGTTTGACAAAGACAATCGAATTTCCAGTTTCAAAAAGAACGTTCAATTTATTTCCTTCAATAGTTCCGGTCATGGTGCCACCTCCATCAGTTGCCGCAGCAATAGTAATTACATTCCCTGAGATTGAATAAGTAGCATTTCCAGTCCTGGTTTCAACAGCATCCTTTAAATACTTCTGACTTCCTTCAACAGCAGTTGTAGTATTAAATTTCAACATCTGATAATCAAATGTTTCAGGATTACCCAAACCTGAACTAGACAAATCGGTAGCTTTCCATGTCGTTCCGGCCAGATTGTTTGGTTTTGAAAAATCATTCGTACAAGATACGCCGAATGCAATGAAAGAAAAGATGCAAAAAAATTTTAGTGTTTTCATAATGTTGTATTTTTAAAGATCTATATATAAATGAGATATTGATACATTAATTTGCCAATGATACTAAACTATCTAGTTCAATTCCTTTTTCTCCATAAAAATTGAAACAATCAATCCGATTGCAACTATCACATCAACCACATTCCATAATTCTCGTCCAAGGGCAATTTTAATTACCGGCTGAAACAACAATGCCAGTCCCAGATAAATTATTGCTTGTGGTATCTGTTTGTTATCATAAGCACGATAGGCTAAATATACGAAACCAAATAGTGATATAATCCTGATTAACTGGTAATATCCATAAGGCATCTCTAATAGACACAGAATGAAAAGCAATGATAATATGATTTTAATGTATTTATTCATAATGTATATAAAATAGATTAAAGATGACATATTCAATATCCTGAACTTATCCGAAAATACTATTAGTACTGGATAAATGCAAATAAATTAAAAGTAAAAATAATGAATATGCAAAACTATTAAATAATAAATGAAATTCAATGTGTATTTCAAAAAAAGTGAACAATTTTGAGATTATTTATACTATGATCCAATATGCAAATAAAAAAGACCGTTCTGAAATAATTTCAAAACGGTTTATAGAATATAAAGTTGAATTTTTGATTCAACTATTAGAGCTGTTTACACTTAAAATCACAGCTATTCGGACTTCTTTCATTTAGTGCATTTAAAATTTAAAAAAAATGAAATTCTAAATTGCATCAATATCCATCAGATCATTCAAATCTTCGTAATAATGCTTTATAAACAGGTTAGAGACGGTGCGCTGTAAAAATACCGGTTCGGTAATCTGTACATAACTCATGTCAATCTGAAGTCCGGCAATACCATTTTCATCTTCGGCAATATAACCGAATTCATTTTGGGTTCTGCATGCTTTGATCCATTTGAAAATCTTTTCGGGATCATACACACTATATCTCACAAAATCAACATCTTCAACTCCTTCACCTGTATACCAGGAAGTAGTTTTGAGAATGGTTCTGACTTTAATTTTTTTGTTCTGATTAAACTCACCACCAATAATGTTCATCGGGATCAACACATTTGCTTTCCAGTCTTCCGAACCCGGAGGAAGTATTCCTGCCACATCCAATAATGCCATACCAAAACTCGAACAACCTGAGCCTTCGTTTTCATAACGTGGCCAAGTTGCTCCGTTATAAAGTTCGCAGGGAGCAAATCTCAACTTCGATTTATTTTCAAAACGCTCTACGAATTCAAAAACACGATCGATGGATTGTTCATTGACCTTAAACCGTATATAGGCAATTTTTCCTCTTTTACCATACAGCTTGATACCTTTATGAATTCTGTTTTGAGGTTCAATATGACCTTTCAACGTTGCTCCCAACACACCAAATCCCATCTTTTTCAATAAAACGGATGTTACTTTTTCGGTATGGAATTTACCTGACATAGCCACGTAAACCGGTTCGAGAGTACGGGGTGATTTGATTCGAGCAATGGTATGTCCGATAGTATACAGATTCCGTGCGATTATTGCTTTAAAAAAGCATTTCAGCGTCGTTTTAAACAGCATCGCTGGATTTGTCCAGTCAATTTGAGACAACGCAGGAATAACAAAAATGGTGATTTCATTTTGAAATTCTGTTTTTTTCTCTGAGTAAGTTTCTGTATTTTGTTTTTCGTTTATCATCAATATATAAGTAAGGTGACAAATGTAATGTTGTATTTAAATGGGAACCAACCACATAAACAATCATAGTTTCATAGTAACACATAGAATTAAATTAAGACAACATAGTATCATATAGTCACTTGAAAGCATCTAAGTGTCTATACATTCTATAAAAACACAAAGTAGTTTTATGTTTATAAGTGAAACTATGTAGAAAAAATATATCCTAACTTAGGAAAGAGATCTATTGTTTTATCCACAGCAACTTCGAAATATCATACCCGATGGATTCAGCTTTCTTCAGATATTCTTTTTTTACATCTTCCGGCAAAGTTTTTTCGCGCGAGAGAATCCATAAATACTTCAGGCTTGAGCCGGCAACAAGGGCATATTTATAATCCTTATCTATCGCTACTACATTGTATCCTGCATAAAAAGGACCGAAAAAAGAAACCTTTAGCATGGCTACAGTGGGTTCACCAACGAATTTGGCCTTTCCTGTAGCTTCCGACCATTTATTCTTTTTTGTATTAAATCCACGATTCAACACTTTAATTGTGCCATTGTCATTCAATGAATACTCAGCAGTAGTATGATCCAGATCTCGTTCAAATTTAAAATCAAATCTGGCAATTTCATACCATTTCCCAAGATATTTTTCTTTTTCAAAAGACTTTACTGCTACAGCTCCTTTTGGAATAGTGGAACAAGCACTGCTTCCTAAGGTTACCACTCCTAAAAGTAAGGCAAAAATACGGTTTGTTGGTTTCATAATGATTATTTATTTAAGTAAGTTGTCTGACTTATGATTTAATGATTTACTCAGTGTTTTTCAGTCTATTTCAATCGGGATAAATTTGTCTTTACAGTAATTTTCAACTTCTGTGTCGTCTGCAAAATAGTTGTCGCAAAATTCATTAAGTTCTTTCTCTGTCGATTTGTAATAACGTTCTTCTGCAGTCATTAATTTATCAGTTTGTTCGATAAACTTCTCAAAGTCTCTATTTATTTTACAAAGTTTGTCAATTGTCTTAAAGTCTAAGTCACGATACTTTGCAGTAAATAAAATTTTACTTTGATATGGATTTGCGTTTAATTCAATAATTCCAATTCCGAAAGATTGATTTAGTCTTTCCATTTCTTCCGTCAAACTGTCGCTGAACTCAAAAGCTACTAAATATCCAAAGTTAGCCCAGCTAGAGTTTGAAACTGCTTGAAAATATGCTTTCTTTAACTCACTGTCGCTATTTATTTCTCTTTTAAGTTCATAAGAGTAAAGTTTAAAAGTGTCGACCCGATTTATTGACTTTAAAAAATTCTGACTCACTTTTGTTTGTAAGTTTAAAAACTTTATCCCAACCATATCGGGGTGTGTCCAAATTTGGTTGTTATCTTTTCCGTTTGATTGTTCGTGGAAGATTGTTTTTGAATAAATACTTGTATTCTTCAAATAACTACTTAAAAGTTTATGAAGATCTCTTTCATCATAAGTTTTTATCTTTTCAGTTCTGATTTGTTTTGTCGTTTTGGTCTCTTTGGTTTCAGAATCTCCAGTCAAAATTTCAATACCGATATTCTGTTCGTTTTTAGTCAAATAGTACCAATATGTAGAGTTGTCATGCTTAATTCTTTTTACTCTTGTGTCACCGTTACGGATAAAATCGCCTAAAACAGCTGAAACTGTTGCACCAGGAGTTTTAGCTGTACCAAAATCATAATACTTTTTTTCCATTATATTTGAAACAACAACTGCATAATTGGTTATTTCTCCAATATCTTCCAAGCTTTTCAATACTGATTCTTTTAGTGTCATGTCTTTATGATTTTATGCGTTTTCTTTTAATTTATATCATTGATTCTATTTAAAAAACATATCTAATCTTTTCATTTTCTTTACTACAAACGCTTGTCAAGAGAGTTTGATGTTTTTTAATAGCAATGCAAATGTAAACATATTTTTTATAAATTATCAAAAGAGCTTGCAATTTCTTGTAAACTCCCGTTTCCGCTAATACAAACTTACTATATTAAACTTACAATATTCTTCTCTCAAAAAACAGCAACATCAGTTTAGGTAATAAAACAGAATAATTCGAGAACTAAATTAATGCAATTTGCGGGTTAGGTGATAATATTAATGTACCAACGGTCGCTTTTTAATCATACCGCCTTTGGTGTCCTTCACACTGTTCATAACTACAAAGGCTGAAGAATCAATCTTTTCAATTTCAGAGTTCAATTTGTTCAGTTCCAACCGGGTAATAACCGAGTAGATAATATCCACATCTTTGGTTTCAGGTTTAGTGCTAAACCCTCTTTTTCCCTTATAAATAGTTACGCCACGTCCCAGTTTAAAGATAATCATTTGTCGGATTTCTTCGCTTTTGGCAGAAATAATTGTAACACCGATATATTCTTCAATTCCTTCAATAATAAAATCAAGTGTTTTGGAAGCCACAAAGTAGGTAATCATAGAGTAAAGTGCTTTTTCCACACCGAGCAGATAAGCAGCCGTCAGAAAAATCATCACATTAAAGGCAATGATAATATCGCCCATAGTTGTACCCAGCTTGCGGCTCAGGTAAATAGCCAAAATCTCAGTACCATCAATCACTGCTCCGCCCCGCACTGCCAGACCAATTCCACCTCCAAGAAAGAATCCCCCGAAGACAGCTACCAGCAGATTATCAGAAGTAATATCAGGAAAAGTAACTAGAGCCAGACAAACAGCTAGTCCCGAAATAGCTAATGTGGTCTTTATTGCAAAAGCTTTTCCCATAATTTTATACCCAATTACCACAAACGGAAGGTTAATACAAATAATCAATATCCAAAGCGGAATCTGAGTAACAGCAGATACCAGCAACGATATACCCGTTACTCCACCATCGATAAAATGATTCGATAGCAAAAATCCTTTAAAACCGAATGATGCGGAAAAAATAGCGAAAATAATCAGTAGAATGTCTTTTAGGTTTCGTATGGTTGTTTTCTTCATTTTCTTATATTCCTTTGCAAGCTCGTAATTTGAGTATTGTTTAAGTTTTCTATTCTTGTTTCCAAAACTCGTCCGGATTATAAATTTAGCTAAAAGTGAGTTCATATTTTTATTCTTTCTATTTACAATGCTGATTGAGTATAATTTGTTGAGCAAATAAAATAAATATCTCTCCAAAGGTATAAAAATTTTTAAAATGTTACTCTATTAATTTACAGCAATTTCGGAGTTCTTCTGATTTTTTTTTGTATTTTTGTAACATGAAACGATTCTTTTCCTGTATTCTGGTTGCAATTGCTCTTCTTTACGGAGCAATAACTACGATTATGTCTGAGAAAGAGTTTGATTTCTCAAAAGGCTCTCAGATAGAACATAAACACACCGAACCAAACACGAATAATTCTAGTTTTAGCAAGACTGATTTCTTTCTTTCTGGAAATGAAAGTGAGCTGATTACGTTTTCCTATTCTTTTTATCAAACACCGATTCGGATAATTTCAAAATCAGATTCTCAAAGAATAAAAAAATTCAAACAAGTAGTTCGACAACAATACGTTGCTGGCGAAAATTCCTTTCTACTTGAATCCGCATTTAAGCAGCTTGATGGATATTATCTGTACCATCTTCGAAAGATTCTGATTTGATTCTCATCCTTCCCTTTATTCCCACGGAATAAATTTTTTTCAAATAATAAATTACAAATTAATCATTTGTGAACATCTATGTCATGTTCACACTCAATATTATATCCATATGGAAAATTATGAATCAATCGAACATGTTTTGGAAAACATGGAAGAGAAAATTGTGTATAAAACAAAAGATAGTTTATTGCCGGGAATTTTACTGCTAATTGCTGCAGTAATTACTTT
>JBBRTR010000114.1:0-9319 GCA_038244215.1 Bacteroidales bacterium | reverse complement strand
TTTAATGCCACGAAATTCAAAACAGGAAATTGATCAATTTATTCGTCAAGACTTAGAAACAGCTATTCAGGCACTTCCTATGAAGAGTCAATATGCTTTAACCGAGTTAGGCCGGGTGACAAAAGGAACAGCAATGGCTGTACTTATGCGGGTTATTTTATTTGACATCAATGAACCTTTTGTGGCTAATAAAGATGTGGATTATAAACACGTAATGGAACTTGGAGATAGTATCATTAAATCGAATCAATATTCTCTGAAAGCAAAATACCAGGATTTCTTTAAAACTTTTGCAAATGTTCCGGCTCTTGTGGCCAAGTTTGTAGAAGAGAACGGACCAGAATCAGTATTTGAAATTCAGTATATTTCTGAATCCACTTCCGACTGGGGTGGCTCTGCCGGTGGTTTAGGAATGTCTCGTGGTAATTACGATCCATTGGTGACCCGTTCGAGAGGAACTGCATTGGCAGGTCCGGCATCAAGTCAAACCGGTTATGGCTTTAATCGTCCAACTACAGATTTATATAATGAGTTCGAATTGGGTGATATCCGAAGAGATGAAGCTATTTTACCTTATGATTCATCTGACGTGTATGGTTCTGAGCCAGAACATCTTTATAAAAACGGTTATCATTCACGTAAAACAACCTTGGGATTCTGGTTTCCATATAAAACAAGTCAGATATTTATCAATCCTACATTTTACGCCATGCGTTCACCAGGAAATACCTTCGTAATTCGGTATTCTGATGTGTTGTTAATGTATGCTGAAGCAGCTTGTGAATTAAACAATATTCCTGAAGGCGCAGCTAAATTGAATATTGTTCGTGCACGTGCCAAGGCTTCTACAGCTACTTCAACTGATGCAGTTACATTGATGCCATTTCCTTATGGAACTTATGGAGCAAATCAGGCTGATTTGCGCACGGCTATTCGTCATGAACGCCGAGTGGAATTTGCCATGGAAGGCATGCGTTGGTGGGATTTGGTTCGCTGGCGTACAGCTGAATCAGTAATGAATGCTTATCGAACTAAATACTGGGACAAAGAAGGTAAAGATATGAGTCTTTTTGATGCCAAAAAGCATTATTTGTTCCCAATACCGGAAACTCAATTAAATGCCAACCCATTACTGACACAAAATCCGGAGTATTAATTATTTGAAAAACACTTTTATAATGATTTTTAGAAAAAAGATAATATCAATTTTTATATTTATTTCAATAGCCGGTTCTGCCTTCGCGCAGAACTGGCAATTGGTTTGGTCGGACGAATTTGATGGCAGCACATTGAATACAAACGTCTGGGCACCCGTTAATATGGGTACAGGATTTGGAAATAAAGAGTTGCAATACTATAGCAGTCGTCCTCAAAATCTCAAACTGGAAAATGGTAATTTAGTAATTACCGCATTGCTGGAAGATTATAAAGTAGGGACTGCATCGTGGAAATATACTTCTGCCAAAATCAGCACTCAAAACCTGAAATCTTTTACATACGGTAAAATTGAGGCCAGAATTAAACTACCCGGAACAGGGAATGGAACCTGGCCTGCATTTTGGACCTTAGGTTATGGAGGCTGGCCCGCTTGCGGTGAACTTGATATTTGCGAATTTCAGGGTTCAAAACCAGATCAATGGCAAAGTAATGTCCATACAAAAAATTACAATGGCACAAATGGTACTAATTTTCATTTAATTAAACAGACTCCGGGTGTATCCGATGATTTTCATGTGTGGAGTATCGAATGGCTGCCAACAACTGAAACCACCGCAGGAAAAATCAAATTTCTTTTCGATGGAGTTCAATATTGGACATTTAGTTCATTGTCTGTATTACCGGTCGATTATCCTTTTAACACACCTATTTATGTAATTCTGAATCTGGCAATCGGAGGTACAATGGGTGGACCTGTTGACGATACTATATTTCCGAAACAAATGCTGGTAGATTATGTACGATATTATCAGGATGTTCAGACAGGAGTAAATGAAGTGAAAACAAAAAATAATCCGGTAATTCCCTCTTTTTTTAAAGACAATATAGATATTCAATTTCCTGAAAATCTGGCAGAGTCGAAAACAATTTCCGTTTATGATATCAACGGTAAAAAGATTAAGAATCTGGTGACTTCTGAAAATCAAACAAAAGTTGATATGAATGCTACCGGAAAAGGAATTTATCTGATTAAAGTTAATTCGGGGAATACTGTATATTCTCAGAAAGTAATTAAAAATTAAATTTCTTGATGAAAAATAAAACTCTGATACTTTTGATTTTAGCCGGATTAACTTTTAGTTCGCTAAATATCTCAGGTCAACAAGCCAAAAGTTTTAAACGTGGTTTGGGTTATAATATTCCGTATGCTGAAGATTTACCAACTTTGGGTAAGGGAATCTCCTGGTTTTATAATTGGGGAACAGCACCGGGAATGTTTGTAGCCGGAACTTTCAGTCAGTATTTGGATTTTTTACCCATGTGCTGGAGTGGAGTTGATACACTTGCACTTAAGAGTTTTTATTCTTCACATCCTGATATCAACTATATTCTTGGTTTTAATGAACCCAATTTCAAGCAACAAGCCAATCTGACACCAACTCAAGCCGCAGCAAAATGGCCTTTGATTGAAAGGATTGCTAAACTTTATAATTTAAAAATTGTGGGTCCGGCCATGAATTACGCACCTGCAAACGGTGCTGTTTCTGAAAATGGAGTAACATATACTGATCCGATAAAATACCTGGATGACTTTTTTAAAGCTTGTCCCACTTGTAAAGTTGATTATATAGCCGTTCATAATTATATGAACTCTGCCACGGCAGTGCAGGGGAATATTGCACAATATAAAAAATATGGCAAACCGATTTGGCTAACCGAATTTTGTCAGTATGATGGTACACAAACCTTAACACCAGATACTCAGAAAGATTATATGGTAGACTTGCTGACCTATTTGGAAAATGATCCAGATATATACCGTTATGCCTGGTTTATTGGACGAAATGGTGGTGGTGATGCTGCATTTCCTTACAATTCATTACTGACACTCAATGACAAAGGTGTGGCAACAGAATTGGGTGATATTTATTTGAACATGTCTTCTTTTGATAAAGATTTCTATTTTACGGATCAAGATACTATTCAGGCTGAGAAATTTATGAACGAACATTCCACCAGTTTAAGAAGAATTGATGCAAGTTCGGGTAATTTATATCTGAACAATTTTTATTTTAAAGATTGGGTTAACTATCAGGTTAATTTGCCTGAAACAAAAGAATACACATTAACTTTTAGAATAGCCTGTCCTGATGAAACCCTGATACAGGTACTCGATACACTTGGAAATTTACTCGCCAGTCAGGCATTTTCGTCTACCGGTGGTTTGACAAGTTGGGGTTATCGGTCGTTAAAAGTGACATTACCTGCCGGAAAGCAGATGATTCAGATAAAAAGTATGGGTGAAGGCTGCAATGTGGATTGGTTCACGTTTGCTAATATTAATACGTCAGTCAGAGAAATACAAGCATCTGCAATTGTAAATTTGTATCCAAATCCAATGGGCGATGTTTTAAATATTGATACACAGGAAAATACAAAAAATATCAAAATTTTCAATACAATTGGAAAAGTTGTATTTGAAGGAACAAATGAAAAAACAGTGAATACCAAATATTTTGAACGTGGACTTTACGTTGTTCAACTAACATTTGAGAATGGTAAATCACTAACGGAGAAGATAATAAAATAAAAATTACATAAAACACAGTTTAAAAAACATTTTTACTCTATGAAAGTATTAAATCGAATTCAAAAAACGTTTCTTACACTGCTTCTGAGTTTTGCTTTTCTTCTAAGCGTTCAAGCAAAAGAAAGTACGCTAATTAATAGCGGTTGGAAATTCACATTAAGCTCGGTAATAAGTCCCGAACAGTCAGCTTTTGACGATTCAGCATGGGGTTCCATTACTTTACCTCATACATGGAATGCGTTGGATGGTCAGGATGGTGGTAATAATTATTATCGTGGCATTGGTTGGTATCGAAAACATGTTACTATTCCGACTACCTACACCGGCAAAGTGGTTTATTTGAAGATTGGAGCTGCGACTACTTCAGCTGCCGTGTACGTTAACGGTCAATTGATAGGAACTCACATCGGCGGATATTCTGCCTTTATGTATGATATAACAAAGGCAATAAATATCGGACAGGATAATGTTATCGCTGTGAAGGTTGATAATTCAGCTTCTATTATTTGTCCTCCACTTTCAGCCGATTTTACTTTTTTTGGTGGAATTACCAGAAATGTGGAATTGATTACTGCCAATCCGGTCCATATTAATCAGAATGTATATATATCCAATATCTACAGTATGGTTGGAATTAATGTGGCGCAAGCCGGAGTTATCATCAAACAGTCCAATGTTTCCGAAACTTCAGCAAACCTCAGTTTTATAACCAGATTAAAAAATACAAGTTCATCCGTTGCAAATTCAACTGTTGAAATCAATATCAAAGATGCTTCAGGTCTTATCGTTAAAACATTAACTGACACTAAAACAATCCCAGCTAACGATACTCTGACATCAACTGTTTCTACCAGTCTATCAAATTCGCATCTTTGGAATGGACTTGATGATCCGTATTTGTATCGTGTAGAAGTAAATTTGAAAGTAAATAATGTACTGGTTGATACTTCTGTAGAACCTTTAGGCTTACGTTATTTCAGTGTAGATCCCAATCTTGGTTTCTTTTTGAATGGAAAAGCGTATCCGCTTCGTGGTACCTGTATTCACGACGACAAGAAAGACAAAGGTCATGCTCTTTCGGATGCCGACCGAAAAGAATCGATTGATATAATGCGTGAAACAGGATTGAATTTCTTCCGTTTGTCACATTATCAGTATGCTGATTATACTTATAGTTATTTAGATTCACTCGGAATTATTTGCTGGGCTGAAATTCCTGCTGTTAACAGTGTGGGAACAACAGTTGCCGACAATACTACTTATCGTAAAAATGCTGCTTCGCAGATGTACGAATTAGTTCGTCAAAATTATAACCATCCAAGTATTGTATTTTGGGGACTTTGTAACGAAATTGATTATCAACCAACAGTTGATCCAGTAGGGACGGTTACACAGCTCAATTTGCTTGTAAAATCGGAAGACAGTTATCGTATGACAACTCTCGCTGCCATGTATTCAGAAAGAGCTCAAAACTGGATTTCGGATACTTATTCCAATAACCGTTACGATGGTTGGTATTATGGTGTTACCGCCGATTTTGGAACAACCAACGATGGACTTCATGCAAAATACCCAACTAAAAAAATTGGTGTCAGTGAATATGGTTGTGGTGCAAACATCGCCCATCACGAATATCCCGCAGCTATGCCAAATGCCGGTGGCTCTTATCACCCAGAAGAATATCAGAATTATTTCCACGAACAATATATCAACATGATTAATGCCCGTCCGTATTTATGGGAATCATCAATCTGGGCAGGTTTTGATTTTGCTTCCGATGGACGAAACGAAGGCGCTCAACCGGGAATAAATGACAAAGGATTGGTAACTTTCGACCGTGCTGTAAAAAAAGATGCATTTTATCTTTACAAAGCCAACTGGAATAAAAAAGATCCCTTCGTTTATATTACAAGTCGTCGCTTTACAACCCGTCCAAATACACTTTGTACGGTAAAGATTTATTCTAATTGTCCGAGTGTTACTTTAACCGTAAACGGTACTGTTATCGGAACAAAAACTGTAACAGATCACATATTTATCTGGGATAATATCAACATGAACCTTGGAAATAACGACATCTCAGTTTCAGCTACAGTTAATGGAAAAGAATATACGGATACAACTTCATGGACCTGTACCAACACAGTTCCAATCACAGTTTATCCGGAAGTTCCTGCCGGTCAGATTCAAATTAATTTTCAGAAAGTAAGCACCACCGCTACTCCAAACGGTTATTTGAAAGATGATGGTTCAGCTTATGGAGACCGCGGAAACAGCTACAGTTACGGCTGGAATACAAATTTGACTGCCAATAACCGTGAACGATTGGTAGCGACAGACAAACGATACGATACATTTATGCAAATGCAAACCACGGCGAATTCGTCGTGGTCCATTGCATTACCCAACCAATGGTACAAAGTTTCAATTGCTTGTGGCGATCCAAATTTTACCGACAGTTATAATAAAATAGAAGCTAACGGTGTGGTCATTATTGATTTTACCCCAACAAATGCTTATCATTTTGGTGCAGGAACGGCCTACACAAATGTTACTACGGGTAAGCTGGTAGTAAAACCATCAACCGGAGCTACCAATGCCAAAATAGATTTTATACATATCACTCCGGTAAGCGAAGCCGAAGCAACAGGAACAGGGACTAAAAATGTCTCAAAAAAAAAAGTAGAAACTTTCGTAAATAACGGACAAATATTTATCAATAATACAGATGGACAAAACGATCGCGTTCAAATATTTAGTTTAGCAGGTCAGATTTTGTTTTCAAAAAATAAATTGCCTCAACAAGTTAGTATTCCGGTACAAAATTATACAAAAGGAATCTACCTTGTTGAAGTAAAATCGGGTGATGAGACGAGTAGAGTGAAAGTGGAAATTTAAAAATACACCTTATTTCTAATAAATATGCTTATGAAAAAATTATACCAACCGATATTCTTCATTGTGGAGCTTTTTTAGTAACAATTAATACGACTGGTGTAAGTACAAAAGAAAATAATTCTAAATTCATTGAATTCAATTCATTAATAATTTAATTTTCAAAACAACTAACCTTTTTTATTAACCAATTCTCTAAAAAAAATGAAAACAAAAAATTTACTCAGAAAATTGTTTGCTGTTGTCATAGGCTTAGCCATGACATTTACAGCCAGTGCTCAAACTGCAACTTCGCTTGCCGATTTGCAAACTAAATTTGCTGCAGCAGTTGCTGCTGGAACTCCGGCCACCATAAACATTGGGGCTGCTATGGTTATTACCACCGATGTGTCTTTTGTATCAACAGGCGACACGATTACACTAAACATCGTACCCTTCAACTTTTCAGTCACTTCAGGTACTTTGACTATTGGTAATAAAGTAAAAATTACTTCTGCAGATGCAACTGCAGGTGCATTACAAGCTGCCGGTGGAACAATTGTTTTGAATCCGGGTTGTGCTATTTCAGCTACAACAGGAAATACGGTTCAAGCGTTGTTAGGTGGAATTGTAATAGTTAACGGCGGGCAAATTGTCAGTACAGCTACTTCTCCGATTGTTTCTGCAGGTGGAAATGTAATTATTAACGGTGGTAATATTGCTTCAAGCAATTATCCTGCTGTAGCTGCAGGAATGGCAATCAACACGGTTGCAACAGGTGGTAATGTAACTATTAATGGAGGTAAAATCTACACTACTGCAACTGGAATTTCCCGTGGAATTGTCGTTGATTACAACGGTGTTTGTATTGTAAATGGCGGTGAAGTTCGTTCGGATATGGGTGGTGGACGTGCTATCAGTATTAACGGAACCAATGCCGGAGGTAAATTATACATTAACGGTGGTATTGTTTCAGCATTAGGAGCAAGTGGTCGTGCTATCCAGTTGGATAATAACAATTCAATGTTATGGGTGAGTGGATCTCCTACCATTACCGGTGGTTTGGAAGCAATTATGGTTCAAAAAAACGGGGTGGTTGTTTTAGCCGGAACTCCTACTTTGACAGGAACAATCGGGACAAACACTACGACTTCAAAATTATATGATTGTAGAGGTCTTGTTGCAATAACAGCCACTCCGGGTACAGGATATTATACAGCAGCACAATCTGTAACTTTAGCCGGTGCAACCGGAAGTATTCTGAAATATGTAAATACAACAAGTGCTGCATCAGCAACAACTGTAACTGCTACTATTAAATATACAAGCGATGGAACTGATCCTGTTGCTGCAAGTGCTGATTATTCGGCAGCTTTTACAGCCGCTGTTCCTTCTGTTGTAAAAGCAGCTCCTTATATTGATGCTTCTACCATTGGCGTAGTTTCTGCCTTTAGTTATTATATGTCAGGAACTCCTGGAACTGGCGCTCCAAAACCAACAGTCGATCCAACAAAAGTAGCTTCAATATTTAGCGATGCTTATCCGAGTGAAGCTGGAGCTGGAACGAATTTCAATCCGGGTTGGGGTCAAACAACAGTAGGATCCATCATTCAGATTGGAACTGATAACGTACTTAAATATGCAAATCTGAATTATCAGGGTACTCAATTTGCAAATCCGGTTAATGCTGGTGATTTGAAATACTTGCATTTTGATGCTTTTACAGGCAATGAAACATCCCTTCAAATTACACCTATCAGCCCGGCAAGTCCAAATAATGCAGAACATTTGGTAACAGTTGCAGCTCCTAACTTTAATGTGTGGAATTCTTATGATATTCCAGTTACATCTTTTACCGGAGTTGATATGTCAAACATAATTCAATTAAAAGTACAAGGTTCAGGAGGTAAAACAATCTATCTTGATAATATCTATTTTTGGACTGATGCTGTTGCTGACACACAAGCTCCTACTGCATTTACAGCAATTAAAACTACAGTTAAATCAGATGAGGTAGACTTTACACTGAATGCAACAGACAATTCAGGTGTTGTATTTTTTGAAATTACTTATGGCACAACAACTGTAAGAACTTCGGCTAAATCCGCAGTTGATAAAACTTTTGCACTTACCGGTTTAAGTGGTTCTACTGATTATAGTTTTTCTGTTGTTGCAAAAGACAGAACAGGAAATGTAGTAGCTTCAGGTCCAATTGTTATTACTGCTACTACTTTAACTGCCATGCCGGCTGCACCAACTCCAACAATTGATGCACTTAAAGTAATGTCAATATATAGTGATACTTATACTAGTATTATGAAATCAACTGGTTGGGAAGACTGGTATGGCAACACTTTTTCTACCGTTTCTCTAGGAGGTAATTCAACTCTGAAAGATATTGCAACCTGTTGTTTTGGAGTTAGCTTTGCTACAACAACTATCGATGTAAGTTCAATGACTAAATTGCATGTGGATATTTATCCGGTTACAGCAACTACCATGACTTTTGGTTTTATTACTGCCACTACAACTCCTCAAAAAGTTTTAACGCTTACAACAGGGCAATGGAATGCAATTGATTTGTCTTTAGCTGATTTGAAAACTAGTTTCCCAACTGCAGATTACACTCAGGTTAAACAAATGAGTTTCTCCCCTGCAAATGGTACTTTTTACTTAGATAATTTGTATTTCTACAAT
>JBBRTR010000113.1:0-9335 GCA_038244215.1 Bacteroidales bacterium | reverse complement strand
TAAACGTTTGTTTGGGCGAAATTCTCCTCTCGGAAAAATAAACGTTGTTGGGTGTATGTTATGTTTTTGATTGTTGAAACTATAACAGGACTGCTATAGTATTTTGAAAACGTTGCAAAATTAATACTAAATTTTGAATGTACAAAGTAAAAAAGCTGTTTTTATTTAATTTTTATAAATAAAGAGTGAATATATTCTTTTTGATAAGTATGAAACGAACAAAATCAGTATAAAGTTCAGTTTCATTTGGATAAATTTCAGAAAATTGTGTTGTTTTGCTTAATCATTTGTTTTCCTAATGAGTATTTTAAAATATGTGTTGTTGATCTGAGAAAATTTATAAATACGAGTTATTAATCTTCTCAAAACCAATGGTAGTGCTTGGTCCGTGACCCGAATAAACCACGGTGGAGTCGGGTAGGGGAAGGAGCTTTTTTGTAATCGAAAGAATAAGCGTGGCATAATCTCCTTTTTCAAGATCAGTTCTACCTATTGAACCTCTAAATAAAACATCACCTGCAAACAAAACTTCATCCTTTTCAGAATAAAAAGCCAGGCTTCCGGGTGAATGACCGGGAACATGAATGGCTTTCAAAGAAGAGTTTCCAAATTTTATTTCTTGATTTTCAATGATATGTTCACCAATTGGTTGTGCTTCTTCCTCCATTGTAAACCCAAATGCACGTGCTTTTCCGGCTACATCTTCCAACAAAAATTCATCTTCAACACATGCTTCGGGCTTTAAACCGTAGGTTTCAAATAAAAAGCGGTTTCCGAATTGATGATCCAAATGTAAATGGGTATTGATAACCCGCACCAATTTCAGATTATTATCACTGATGAAAG
This sequence comes from Bacteroidales bacterium, assembly GCA_038244215.1. Taxonomy (GTDB): domain Bacteria; phylum Bacteroidota; class Bacteroidia; order Bacteroidales; family Paludibacteraceae; genus Paludibacter. The sequence goes on along the minus strand of JBBRTR010000113.1, from coordinate 8,489 downwards.
TTTTAATTTGCTGTTTCTCAGCATCAAATATACATCCTGCATCTATGACTAATGCTTCGTTTGTTTCATCATAAAGCAAATAGGTGTTTTCCTGAAAAGGATTGAAAGTGAATGTTTTTATTGTCATGTTGATGTCTATAAGCTTGGTTCTAATATCTTTAATCTACAAAGGTACATAAACCGCTTTTTTAGTTTTAAAGTATTCTTCATTGAAAAAATCACTTATTTCGTATAGTTCAGCAATATTTTTATACGGTAAAATCTCGTGTTGCAATTCGCCGCCTTTCAGACAAATAACCCCGTTTGGCAACACATTAATTTGCTTTTTGTTGATATTTTTTTTTACAAGTTTCACCAAATCATCCAAAGGCATTACAGCACGACTGACCACAAAGTCAAATTTTCCTATTTCGTCTTGCACTCTTAAGTGTTTCAACTTAATGTTTTTTAAACCGATAGCCATTGCTACCTCAGTTCCCACTTTAATCTTTTTTCCAATAGAATCAATCAATACAAACTGCACTTCAGGAAATAGAATGGCTAATGGAATGCCCGGAAAACCACCGCCCGTACCCACATCCAAAACCATTGTTCCTGACTTAAAATGAAGAATTTCAGCAATTGCCAATGAATGTAACACGTGATGTTCATATAAGTTTTCAATGTCTTTACGTGAAATCACATTAATTTTAGAGTTCCAGTCCATATACAAATCATAAAGAGCCTCAAACTGAGAGATCTGCATCGCGTTTAAATTTGGAAAGTATTTACGTATCAGTTCCATTTATTTAATTTTAAGTTGCAAAGTTAGTCATTTAGTTTAAAAAGGAAACAGAACATATTATTATTGATAATTTTAAACCTAAAATCAATTGTAAAATAAAATTATTATATTGATTCACTGACATATAATTCATTATTGAAGTTATAGTATGAATTCTCCTTTAAAAATATTATCTTTGCGCTCCGTTTTGGACTGGATTTAGTTCATAAAGTTTTTAAAGTTTATAAAGTTGCCAACTGATGAACCAATTAACTGATGAACCAATTAACTGATGAACTAATTAACCAGTTAACTGATGAACCAATTAACTAATTAACTGATGAACCAGTTAACCAATTAACCAATCAACGAATTAACCAACAGACAATTAATCATTAATCAAATAAAAGATGAAAGCATATGTATTTCCCGGTCAGGGCGCTCAATTCGTAGGAATGGGTAAAGACCTTTATGACCAATCGCCTTTGGCAAAAGAATATTTTGAAAAAGCAAATGAAATTCTCGGATTCCGTATTACTGATTTAATGTTCGAAGGAACTCCCGAAGACCTGAAACAGACCAGAGTAACACAACCTGCCGTATTTTTACATTCAGTTATCTCGGCATTAGTGTTAGGTGAAGATTTTAAACCCGAAATGGTTGCAGGTCACTCATTAGGTGAATTCTCAGCTTTAGTTGCTGCTCGTGCTTTGTCATTCGAAGATGGTTTAAGACTCGTTTATGCGCGTGCCATGGCCATGCAGAAAGCCTGTGAATCTGAACCTTCCACTATGGCTGCGGTACTTGGATTGAGCGACGAAGTTGTTGAAGAAGTATGCGATTCCATTAAAGATGCGATTGTGGTTCCGGCAAATTATAACTGTCCAGGACAATTGGTAATTTCAGGTTCAATTGAAGGAATTGACAAAGCCTGTGAACTTTTAAAGGAAAAAGGAGCGAAGCGTGCATTGAAACTGCCAGTTGGTGGTGCTTTCCATTCTCCGTTAATGCAACCTGCCAGCGAAGAATTGCAGGCTGCTATTAACGCAACTACATTCTCAGTACCAATTTGTCCTGTTTATCAAAACGTTAATGCTTATCCACAAACAAAACCGGAAGCAATCAAACAAAACTTGATTGCACAGCTTACAGCACCGGTTCGTTGGACTCAAACCGTTAAAAACATGGTTACCGACGGTGCTTCAGAATTTTTCGAATTAGGTCCTGGCGAAGTTCTGAAAGGTTTGATAAAGAAAATCAGTCCTGAAGTAACAATAGGAAATTAATATAAAATTCATAGTTAAAGATGCGAAGATTCAGGTTCTTTGCATCTTTTTTTATGAAGTCAATTAGCAATACGGTTTTTTTTGTACTTTTGTTCTTGATTTTAATTCGTAAATTGTAAATAAATATATGTTCAGAACACACACCTGTGGCGAGTTACGCCTTTCAACTGCCGGACAGCAAACCACTTTATCCGGCTGGGTACAACGAACCCGTAAAATGGGTGGAATGACTTTCGTAGATATTCGTGATCGGTACGGAATTACCCAACTGGTTTTTAATCAGGATACAAATACCACTTTATGGGAACAAGCCAATAAATTGGGACGGGAATTCGTTATTCAGGTTACGGGAATTGTTGCCGAACGCAGTAGCAAAAATGCAAATATGGAAACCGGAGATATTGAGATTCTCGTTTCAGAATTGAAAGTGCTTAACGAATCAAAAACTCCACCGTTTACTATAGAAGAAAATACGGACGGAGGCGATGATATTCGCATGAAATACCGTTATCTGGATTTGCGCCGTAGCAATGTGCGTGAAAATATGGAGTTACGTCACCGAATTACTTTTGAAACACGCCGTTACTTGGATCAGATGAACTTTCTGGAGGTAGAAACTCCGATTCTGATTGGATCAACACCTGAAGGAGCACGTGATTTCGTGGTTCCATCCCGTATGAATCCCGGAGAATTCTATGCATTACCACAATCGCCACAGTTATTCAAACAATTGTTGATGGTATCGGGTTTCGACCGTTACTTTCAGATTGCCAAGTGTTTCCGTGATGAGGATTTACGTGCCGACCGCCAACCGGAATTTACTCAAATCGACTGTGAAATGTCCTTTGTGGAGCAAGAAGATATATTGAATCTGTTCGAAGGAATGATGAAGCATTTGTTCAAATTCGTGAAAGATATTGATCTTAATGAAGCGTTTCCACGTATGACCTGGCATGAAGCCATGCGTTTGTTCGGATCAGATAAACCGGATATTCGTTTCGATATGCAGTTTGTAGAGTTGAAAGAGGAAGTTTCAGGTCATGATTTTGTTGTTTTTGATTCCGTTCCGTATGTGGCTGGTATTTGTGCCACAGGATGTGCCGGTTATACACGTAAGCAATTGGATGAACTGACCGATTTTGTTAAACGTCCGCAAATAGGAGCAAAAGGGATGGTTTATATCCGTTGCGAAATAGACGGTTCGTTTAAGTCTTCAGTTGATAAATTCTATAGCAATGAGGATTTAAAAGTGATTGCAGCTAAGTTTAATGCGCAACCGGGTGATTTGATATTAATTTTAGCAGGTGCTAAGATCAAAACGCAGAAGGCTTTATGCGAATTACGACTTGAAATAGGAGCGAAGCTAGGTCTTCGTGACAAGAATATATTCAAACCGTTGTGGGTAATTGACTTTCCGCTCTTTGAATGGGACGAAGATACACAACGTTATTATGCTACGCATCACCCGTTTACATCTCCAAATTTGGATGATGTTCCATTATTGGACACTGATCCCGGAGCTGTACGCGCAACTGCTTATGATTTGGTAATCAATGGCGTGGAATTGGGAGGCGGATCTATCCGTATTCATAATAGTGAACTTCAAAACCGCATGTTTGAACTGCTTGGATTCAATCAGGAAAAGGCTCAGGCACAGTTTGGGTTTCTCATGACTGCTTTCCAGTACGGAGCACCGCCTCACGGTGGATTGGCATTTGGTCTTGATCGTTTGGTGTCATTATTTGCCGGATTAGATAGTATACGTGATTGCATTGCATTTCCAAAAAATAATTCAGGTCGTGATGTAATGATGGATGCACCAGCAAAACTGGATCAATCGCAATTGGATGAATTGAATCTGGTGATTGATATCAACGAAAAGAATTAAGCACAAATAAATTTATTTATTTTTTCTCCTGCAGATTAGCTGATCTATTCAGTTTAATATGCAGGAGATATTTTTTTATTTGAATTGAAAAGAGGGAAGCATTAAAAGATTCCAATAAGCCTATTATACATAATATAAATTATGAGGTAATTGGTTCAGTTATTCGTATAAGTTTAAAAACGGTATACTAAGGACTTATCAGGATAATACAATCATTGAGAATCGTATATTTGAATTCAATACGGGAACTTTCAGGAATATCTTATTCTGATAGTAATAAATTTGTATCACATAATTTATTATTTCGAATCCAACTAAATGAAATTTCAAATTGTTTTGATTAGAAGCAGATTAAATATTTATCAAAATTTTCTACACCTATTCATTTTATTCTTAAATAATTTTGGACTGCCCTACTGATTTGATTTAATTTTCAATATCAATTAACTTAATATATTTACGACAAATATTTCATTATTTATTATCAGATTTCAATAACTTTATTGCATTATTTGCGTTATGATTATTAAATGTAGCTTCTTTCGATCTCTGTAAATAACAGTTAGACCTTATTCCTTTAAATATCTTCAATTTATAAGCTTACGCCAATGAAAATGTATACTTCAGTTTTGATCATTTTACTTTTAATGATAGCCATTCCTGATATTTTTTTCTATTTGAAACTGAAGCGGAAAGATCAAAAAGAGATTTTCGTTATTTTTCATTTAATTCCAGCTCTCCTTTTTACATGTGCATTCTTCTATATAAAGTTTGGTATGGAATGGTCGCATAATTTTCGGGTGGTAGTTGAAGTAATGTGGCTGTATTTCTTTTTCCTTGTTATCTATATATCTAAGATACTGCATATTATTTTCTATTTTTTGAATTATTTATTTAAGAAGATCTTTCATCATGATGACATCTATTTTAATATTATTCGTATCGTTTTGACAGTTATCCTGGTTACAATTATGGCTATTAGTGCCTATGTCACTCCACGAAATTATGATGTTACGCATGTTCAGATAGAAATACCCAAACTTCCGCCCGCTTTCAATGGATATAAAATTGTCCAGATATCGGATGCACATTTGGGAAGTTGGGATAAAAAATTTGGTAGAATAAAAAAAATTGTTAAGCTTGTAAATGAGCAACAACCTGATATTATTGTGTTTTCAGGCGATATGGTCAATAATTTTGCATCGGAAACGGATGGATGGCAACCTTATTTTCGGGAATTGCAAGCAAAAGATGGTAAATTTGCAATCCTGGGTAATCACGATTATGGAGATTATGCAGACTGGAAAAATCCAAAAGACAGAAACGATAACAGGTTAGGTATAAGGAAGGCAATCCGTGATTTTGGGTTCAGATTATTGCTAAATGAACATGTTTATCTCAAAAAAGACAATGACAGCATTGCCTTGATTGGCGTGGAGAACTGGAATAGAAACAAGGAAGCAAATTACTGTGATATTAATAAGGCAATGGCAGGAACTTTTTCACAAACGCCCAAAATACTTCTCTCGCATGACCCTACTGAATTCGAAATGGAAATCGCCGGTAAGAAAGACATTGCACTGACCTTATCCGGACATACCCACGCTGGCCAAATGGGAATCAAAATAGGTGGAAAACTCTACTCCCCTGCCTCATTGGTATTTAAATATTATTCCGGCCTATATAAGGTTAAAGATCAATACATCTACGTTAACCGCGCAATCGGATATATCGGTTTACCCATGTTTATCGGCGTAAGACCTGAAATTACGGTGATTGAATTAAAACCTACAACAGGAAAATAATATTGATTAGTAGATTTCAAAATAAATCCAGTTGCAATTGAATTGATTTCTGATCTGTATCATCCGAAGGATTACTTACACCTAAACCCAATAAACGGACATGCTGACCGCCCAGTTCGGTATTACGAAAAATATCTTTGGTTGTTGTCCATAATAATTGAAAATCTTTTATCGGAGTGGAAATTGATCTACTTCGAGTGATAATCCTGAAATCGGAAAACTTTATTTTTACTGTCACGGTACGACCATAGAATTGCTTCTTTTCAATGCGTCGCCATACATCAAGTGCTACCTGATACAGCTCCAATTGAAGATGAAGTACGGAATCCTTATCCCGTTCGAATGTGCTCTCGGCACTCACTGACTTGAGGATTCGGTCGGGATTTACCTCGTGATAATCCAGTCCCTGTGCATTGAGAAAATACTGATGACCTGTCTTTCCGAACAGTCTGACTAATTCCTCCTCAGTCCGCTTTTTCAAGTCTGTTCCTGTGAAGATGCTTTGTTGATGCATTTTTTGGGCAGTCACCTTCCCTACCCCGAAAAACTTTTCCACTTTGAGACTTTCCACAAATGTGGCAGCAGCCTCCGGTCGTATCACGAAAAGTCCATCCGGTTTGTTATAATCAGAAGCAATTTTTGCCAAAAACTTATTGAAAGACACGCCAGCTGACGCAGTTAATCCCGTTTTTTCCTTGATTTTCTGCTTAATTTCACGGGCAATGATGGTTGCTGATGGATTTTGTTTTCTATTTTCCGTCACATCCAGAAAAGCTTCATCGAGCGAGAGAGGTTCTACCAGATCGGTATAATCCAGAAATATATCCATGATTTGAGCAGAAACACTTTTATACACGTCAAAACGGGGCGGAACAAAGATAAGTTCCGGACATTTCTTCTGAGCTGTAGTGGATGGCATCGCCGAATAAACGCCAAACTGACGAGCCTCATAACTGGCGGCAGCTACTACACCACGTGCTTCAGGATAACCAACAGCAAGTGGTTTGCCTCGATATGCCTCATTATCCCGCTGTTCGACCGAAGCAAAAAAGGCATCCATATCGATATGTATAATTTTCCGTTTCATGGACTCAGTTGATGTGCAAAGATAAACATTATTTGAAAAAGGTAATCAGTAAATGTTAGTACCAGCACTTGTTCTGTTTGATGCAGAATAATTTATCAATGACAGAAATATCAATAAAATAATAGTTATCAACAATATGGTTTTTATATGTCTGATAATCAATGTCATAAATTGTTCATAACTCTTGTTGAAAAGTTGTTTAAAACAAGCACTAAAAAAGCTTGCAAACCCGATATTGAATGTATTATATTTGCAGCATGAGTTTCGACTCAAGACATAAAATACTATGTTGAACGATCTTTGAAATACTGATACACCAAAAAAATCAATAGTTAAATATTGAACCGGAATCCAGAGGCAACCGAAATTTTGTGTAAAGAACGAACTAACTGTGAAGACATTGGTATCTCCAATATTGTTTGCGCAAGCAGGCAATGCGAAGCATAACAACGCACACTGTTTTACGGTTTCTTGCCAACTTAAAAGTACCACTGTATTAGACTCTAAAGAAAATTGTGCGTTTGAAAAATAACGCAACCTGTCTCTAGCAGACAAGAAAGCCGGGTAGTCGGGAAAAAGGAAATTCAATACAAAGTAATTCGTTACTTATGTTCATTTCCGGCCACATAAGTAAAAGCAGTCATGTTTTTGAAATTGTGTCTTAAAGTTCAGGACGATGCAGCACAAAAAAATTAAAAGTCACGAAGTTCAATGTTTAGGTATGAAAATGAGTTTATAACTGAACGCAATTTTGTTGGTCAACATGTCCACAGAGTATACCGGTCAGGAGTAAAAGCTAATCTGTAGAAGTACAAACTTTATAGCAATATGAAAAAGTACTATAGATGAAGCAAACATTATCAACCCATCAAAATGCTGAAATTGAAACCGACACCAGGAAGATCCTGCTTCCCCAAACCCATAACAAGGAGACGGGACAAAGGAACTACCCGAGTGAAACGGAACAATGAACTGAATAGCAAATGCGAATAGAAATATGAGCGGATGCAAAACCGGAAAAAGCGACAGATGAAAAGACTTTCAAGGGGGATATCGGGATAATGAAGGTAACTGTAAAGTTACCGTCAGAACCGGCATCCGAAGCTAAACAAATTGCGGAAACCCATGAATGTTGGAATGAGAACGTACAGCGTTCATTCGAAGCTATTTCCATTGGAAACAATGAAAAGAGATATACAGAACTTCAATTACTAATGACTGTTGATTTTGAGTTCTTATCATCGAAGTGGTAAAGATGTAAATCCGTAAGGAGCATACATTGAAACACATACAATGTTAATGCATGGGATAGAAAGTTCAATGAGAAATCGTTTGAAACAGAAGTCCCAAGCCAACCGGAAATTGTTGAAAGGAAGTTTTGTAAAAGAAACTGCCATTAATAAGCCGGTGATTAGCAACGTAAAACGAAGAAAAGACAGATATGACGGCCATAACTATCCGATGCGGGAACAATTCTGACACACCAGTCAAACGGACAGAGGAAATGAATCTGAAACGGAAAGAGAGGCAGCAAATAAACAGGTGAATAACCTGATTACAAAACATATCCAAATCAGACTCAGTGTGGTATAATCAGTATTCTAAGAGAGAAATATAATATTTTATGCTCAGAGAGGGTGTCCGTAAGGTCACCCTCTCG
>JBBRTR010000112.1:0-9347 GCA_038244215.1 Bacteroidales bacterium | reverse complement strand
TTGTACTCAAGTTTTTTAATGCGGTTTCCACATCTGGCGTTACCACATGAAAATTCAAATGTGGTTGATAGCTGAATCCAAGCGATTCGAATATACTCCGAAAGTTGGAGTAATCTGTATAATTTCGAAATTCAATATATATCGCTTTACGTGAAAGTTCCTTTTGTGTATGTTTCAATAAAGTTTCTAATGCTTCTTTCGATATGGTTTCAGCGAGTAATGCTCCCCCGGGAACAATTGCACGTCGACTGAAGAATTTTTTAACTGGATTCCCATCTGCAATACTGTAACCGCAAATTAAACCAACCAATTTATCATCTTCCGACACAGCAAAAATAAAGGGTTTCAAAAAGGAAAGTGATGCATAGAAATCATAGCACTCCTTAGTTTGAAAAAAAGAAGCAGTTACTGATTGATCAATCAATTGCTGCCATTGATTGGTATCTATATCATTTATTGTTGAAAGAAATTTCATATTCTACCCTCTAAAAACTATTGACTATTAACTATTCCTGTATTTTATCACCTTAGCCGGATTTCCTCCCACAATTGCAAAATCGGGTACATCTTTTGTAACCACGGAACCTGCACCAATTATCGAACCTGTACCAATGCGCTTACATCCGGGTAAAATAATCACCCTTGCTCCTATCCATACATCATCATTTATTTTCAATTCCGTTTTACCGCCACCACCCTGATGTCCCATAGGAATTTCTAATGATTCGAAATGGTGACTACCGCCCAGAAAAAGAACATCCTCACCCATCATAAGATAATTTCCAATAGTCACAATTCGGTTCAATGATTTGAAACCTGCACCCAAAGCTACTTCTGTTCCAACACGAAAATCTTTACCATTACCAAAGTAAGCGTTATTTTCAACAACCAATTTACTACCGCTTGATGAAAACAAACGCGCGCACAAAAAGCTACGAAATCTCATGGACAATTTTCCAATCACCGGAGTAGTCGATTTAGGCAAATAACGGGCAAATCCGTAGTAAAGAAGCAAATAGATATTTTTCATAACTATAATGTTAGTGATTTGTGTTTAGGATTGACCTTTCATTTATCACATTCTTGTACACTTCAACAATTCTCTTTGTTACTGACTCCGAATCCATTCCAATTTCCAATATGCGTTCTCTTCCATTAGTTTGTTTTCCAAAATTCAATGCAAGTCTGAGTTTTTCCTTCACATCGGATACTTCGTATGAACAAAGATAACAACCATCAATTCCCTGTATAACTTCGGACACATCTCCCACTGGGACGGAAACAATAGGTATATTGCAAGCCATGGCTTCTTTTATAAACTGCGGAGAACCTTCAGAAAAGCTGGTCATTAAAGCAACATCGGCTGCATTCATTAACAATACAACCTGTTCACGTGTATATCCTTTCAGTTCAATGAGTTCTGTATCCAACATGAATGATACTGCCTTTTGTGCCAATGCAGCATTTTTAATCTGATCATGAAATGCACCGGAAAATAATATTATCTTTTTGTCGAGCGATAATTCTAATTTTAATCTGGCCTCGGTTTTATCAATTGATTTAAAAAGTTGCATATCTACGCCACAAGGGATTAAACTGAAATTCTTTTTCAAACTTGACTTTTCTGAATTCTTTTGAGAGACAAATATAGTATGTACTGACAAAAACATGGCAACCTTAGAAATAGGATAAACTTTTGATAAGTTAATATCACTTCCATGATAGGTGCAAACAACAGGCACTTTCCTTTGTAAATTTGCCAACAATCCCGACATTCCATAATGAGCATGAATCAATTCCGGCTTATATTCCCTTATCTTCTTTTTCAGAAGTCCTAGATTCTTAATATAACCTCTTACTCCTCTGCCTTGAATCGTAAAAAAATCTATTATCTGTCCTGCCTCTATTAAAGCATCAGTTTGATCCAAAATAAATGGAGCTATTTTCCCCGAATTCTTACTACATACGATAAGTACTTTCATCAAATATAGAGTATAAATGTATCTAGAAACATAAACACAATGTGAGTTTTCATTTAAAAAATAAGTGACAAAACTGTCAACAGTATTCAGGCATCAACAGCCAAACGCCAACTAAAATGATGGTTTCATTTCCAGATTAAACATAACAAACGACCACATATCGGTTTGTGCATCAATTACTTTTCCAATCGGTTTTCCGGCTCCATGTCCTGCTTTTGAATCAATACGGATTAAAGTAGGATTTGTTCCATCGTTGTCGGCCTGTAATGTGGCTGCAAATTTAAACGAATGTGCCGGAACCACACGGTCATCATGATCGCCTGTCATAACCAAAGTGGCAGGATATTTTACGCCGGGTTTAAGATTATGAAGCGGAGAATATCCTTTCAGATATTCAAACATTTCTTTGCTTTCTTCACTATTTCCGTAATCACTCGTCCACGACCAGCCAATAGTAAATTTATGGTAACGCAACATATCCAAAACGCCTACTTCAGGAATTGCTACAGCATATAAATCAGGACGTTGTGTCATACAAGCACCTACTAACAAACCTCCGTTTGAACCTCCATCAATTGCCAGTTTCTTTGAATTAGTATATTTTTCTTTGATTAAATATTCTGCCGCAGCAATAAAATCGTCAAACACATTCTGTTTGTTCATTTTTGTACCGGCCATGTGCCAAGCTTCACCATATTCGCCACCACCACGAATATTTGCTACCACGTAAATTCCACCATTTTCCAAAAATGGAATGCGATAGGTGCTGAATGTTGGATTCATGCTGATATTAAAACCACCGTAACCATACAACATCAAAGGGTTTTCACCATTTTTAATCATTCCTTTTTTATAGGTGATTGACATTGGCACTTTAGTTCCATCTTTGCTGTTATAGAAAACTTGTTCGCTTGTATACTCTTTCGGATTAAATGTAACATCGGATTTTTTAAAAATTTCCGAAGTATTTTTACTAACATCGTATCGGTAAACAGTGGGAGGAAAAGTATAAGACGTAAAGCTATAAAAAGCTTCGGTATCCTCTTTATCACCGGAAAATTCGCTCAATGTTCCCAAAGTAGGTAATTGCAATTCAAACAGTTTTTTACCCGTCAAGTCATATCCGTAAGCATGATGACAGGCATCCTTCATATATTCTGTCATTATTTTTCCACCGATTATCGAAACATGTTCCATCACATTTTCAGTTTCAGGAATAATTTCCTTCCAATTTTCACGACTCATTTTTGCCGGATCAACTTCCATTAATCGTTGCTTCGGAGCTTTCCAGTTTGTCAGAATGTAAATTTTGCCATTTACATCGTCAACAACAGAATAATCATTTTCAAAACCCGAAGCCAGTTCCACAAAATTACCGGTTGGTTTCGACAAATCCTTCATCAACAATCCGTTTCCGGTGGTCGTTTCAGTAACATATAGAAACAAATACTTTTCATCGTCGGTTACACTGGCACCACACTCACGAAGCGCATGCAGTTTATCTTCATAAATAAGCTTATCCTGATTCTGCAGCTGACCTACAGTGTGAAAATAGACCTTTTTGAATTCATTTTTATTGGAATATTCCTTACCTTTTTCTGGAGCATCATAAGCGCTGTAATAAAATCCATTTCCCTGCCATGAAATAATCGACGATTTTGACCACATAATGTGATCTGATAACAATTGTTTTGTTTGAATATCGAGTACGAAAATCTCGTTCCAATCCGAACCACTGCGAGCAATGGAATAACCCAGGTATTTCCCATCTTTCGAAAAGCCGATATTGGACAACGCTACTGTTCCGTCTTTCGAAAAGGTATTCGGATCAAGCAAAACTTCAGGTTCGGCAGTCAATGATTTCTGACTGTACAAAACACTTTGATTTTGTAATCCATTATTTTTGTAAAAATAGTATATACCATTTTTCTTAAATGGCGTACTGTATTTCGGATAATTTGCCAATTCTGTCAACCGTTTTTTCAAATCATTCCGAAACGGAATTTTGGCCAAATAATCATAAGTAACTTTGTTTTCGGCTTTTACCCAAGCAGCAGTTTCCTTCGAAGTGTCGTTTTCGAGCCAGCGATAGGGTTCATTTACTTTAACACCAAAATAGGTATCAACCACATTATCCTTTGCTGTTTCGGGATAAACAATTTTTGAAGAATTACAAGCTGATAATAACATCATACTGAAAATAATTGGAATGAAAAGCCCCCCAACCCCCAAAGGTGGATTAAGATACTTTGTTTTTTTTGTACTTTTTAATTGAGTGAAATTGATTGATTTCTTCATATTGATTTTATTTATACATTTTGCAACACTATGAAATATAAACTTAAACGACCCCTAGTCCGTCAACTGACAGGGAATTAAATTAGCATCATCTGGTATTTATTGCGTCTTCAAGTCCCCTTTAGGGGATTTAGGGGCCATTATAAACTATTTAAGTGCCTGATAAACCAGATTATGAAACATGACTTTAAAATCTTTTCCGGTATTATTCGGTTGGAGATTGATATAAAAAAGCAAAATTAAATCTTCTTTCGGGTCTATAATATAATCGGTTCCAAACATGCCACCCCAGCGCAATGAACCCTGTGATGCAATGGATTCATGTGCATATTCTGCCCTGAAATCATCAAAAGCCAGTCCGAAACCTATTTCGCCTCGTAAATCTTTTACCTGATTCCGACACATGAGTTCAACCGTTTTTCTACCCAAAATTCGTTTTCCGTTAAATTCACCACCATTCAGAATCATTTGACAAAAACGGGCATAATCCTCAATTGTTCCCGTCATTCCCGCACCTGTTGAGAATAAAGTTTGTGCACCTGCATATGGATAAGTCTGATAAACAATGTTTGGATTGGGAACAAGTTTCGTAGCTTTATCTTTCTGATACAAAGTTACCAACTTATTTTCACTTCCTTTCGGTAACGTAAAAAAAGTATGATTCATTCCAAGTGGTTCGAGAACTTTTTCTTTGATATATCGATCCACAGGCTTCCCAGAAACTACTTCAATCAGATAACCCAACACATCCAGACTCATTCCGTAGGTGAACTTTTCTCCGGGATCATGCTCCAACGGACATTTGGCCAATATTTTAATCACTTCACCCAACCTTCTTTTATCCAACGAATAAAGCGGTGCTTGCGGTATTCCCATTTTATCGTAAATCTTCCGCGTTATTGCATTTCCGTACGAAATTCCTGAAGTATGAGTCAGAAGATTGCGGATAGTTATGTCTTTTTTTGCCGGACGAGTCGTAAAAGTTGAATCCTTTTCATTAAACGAAACCAACACTTGCGGATTTTCAAATTCAGGAATGTATTTTTTAATGGGTTCGTCCAACAGAATTTTTCCTTCTTCGAAAAGAGTCATAACAGCCACCGCGGTAATCGCTTTGGTTTGTGAAGCCATTCGGAAATAATCATCCTTTTCACAAGACACTCTATTTTCAACATTTCTCCAGCCGAAAGCTTTGTAATGAACCACATTTCCGTGATGTGCCACAAAAGTCACCGCATGTGGAATCGTTCCATTATCAACCAACTTTTGCAAAGCCGAGTCAAGCCTTGCAAGTCTGGTTGCATCAAATGTTGCAGGTACTTTTTGGGAATAAATGAATTTCTGTGGATTATTACCTGCAAAAATTACATTTACCACCAGAAACAAAATAGAAATAAAAAATAACTTCTTCATGATTTCTTTCTTTATCACATCCACATTAAATCAAATCTTCAAATTCTCAAACTTTCAAATTCTCAAACTTTCAAACTTTCAAATCACCACATTATCACATTAAACAATCCCAAGTTCCTTTGCAATCTGAAACATATACTCTTTTGCAGCCGCGTGTTCGTTTGGAATAATTCCATCCAGAATGGCATCCTTAATCTTCATTTTAATTTCGCCCACGATGGCTGAAGCCGACAGCTGGAAAGTATCCATAATTTCCTGTCCGCTCACCGGTGGTTGAAAATTCCGAACTTTATCTTTCTCATCAATTTCCTTCAGTTTTTGTCTAACGAGCTGAAAATTTGCTTTGAAACGTTTTACCTTTTCCGGGTTTTTTGAAGTAATATCGGCCTCACACAATTTCATTAAATCTTCAATATCATCTCCCGCATCAAAGAGCAAACGTCGTATGGCCGAATCGGTGACTTCATCTTCGCTCAACACGATAGGCCGCATGTGCAAGGTCACCATTTTCTGCACGTATTTCATTTTTTCGTTTGTTGGCAGTTTCATGCGACGGAAAATCTCCGGAATCATTTTTTCACCCATGTAATTATGGTTATGAAATGTCCAACCCAGCCGATTATCAAAGCGTTTGGTGCGTGGTTTTCCGATATCATGAAATAAAGCTGCCCATCGCAACCACAAATTATCGGTGTACTGACAAAGATTATCCAGTACGACGAGTGTGTGATAAAAATTATCCTTATGCCCTACCCCATCCTTTGTTTCAGCTCCTTTCAAAGCCAGCAGTTCGGGGAAAATCAGTTCGAGCAGACCGGTTTTTTCCAGCAGAATAAAGCCGACCGAAGGCTTTCGCGACAAAATGATTTTATTCAGTTCGTCGGCAATGCGCTCCTTCGAAATAATTTCCATACGGTCTTTATTCCTGATAATGGCATCGAATGTATTGGTTTCGAGGAAAAACCCGAGTTGTGCTGCAAACCGGATACCACGCATCATCCGCAGCGGATCGTCCGAAAAAGTGATATCGGGATTTTGAGGAGTACGGATAACGAAATTCTTCAAATCTTCCAGCCCGTTGAACGGATCAATCATTTCTCCGAAGCGATCTTTATTCAGGCAAATTGCCATGGCATTGATTGTGAAATCGCGCCTGTTCTGATCATCTTCCAAGGTGCCGTCTTCCACGATTGGTTTCCGTGAATCCCGCTGATATGATTCTTTGCGAGCTCCTACAAACTCAATTTCAAGGTCTTTATGTTTAACCTGAGCCGTTCCGAAATTTTTAAAGACAGTCAGGTTCGTTTTTTTTCCCAGCTTTCTTGCAACATTTTCAGCCAGTATGATTCCGCTTCCCACCACCATCACATCAATATCTTTGGAAGCCCGTTTCAGAAAAATATCACGCACAAAGCCGCCAATTACATAACATTCGAGGTTCAGTTCGTCGGCGGCTTCGGAAATGATTTGAAATATTTTATGATGAAGAAATTCTTTCATTGAATTTTAATCCCGTTTTTTAAGTAACACAAAAGTACGGGAATAAATTTATATATCAAAGTTTGAGAAAAAACGGAATTCGGCTAATGTGGAATGCAATCCGTTCCCCCGTCCTGCCGGATATATCCCTTATTTAATACACAAAAGCTGTTGTCCGTTGTTGGGATTTGTTTTTTTAATCCCAACTCTTATTATTCTTAGGATTTGTAATCCATTGTTTTTGTTTTCATACTACCGTAACTTCCAACAACCCTTTCCCTCCGGCATAATCAATTGCCGAGCTGTGCCGATAATCTTCGGGACGGTTTACTATTTCTGCCTTCACTGGATTTTCGTGGATATAGTTTAGTTTCTGATTGAAATAATCATTTAGATATATTTCTTGTGCATCGTTGCCTTGTTGCCAAAAACGGTAGCTTTTTATTTTATCATCGTTTTTTCCTGCATATTCAAAGCGGTTCAACATCCATTCTCTTCGGCTCTCTGTACTTTCATTCAACAAAGTATTTACAATTTCTTTGCTGGTGAATTTCTTAAAATCACGCATAATATCTGAAACTTTATTTTCACCATTTCTACCGACAATCATATGTAAATGATTCGACATTAAAACCCATGCATAAATTATCAAACCTTTTTCCTTCTGACAATAAGTAAGTGACTCAAGTATAATATGCTTGTAAAGCGGACGTATAAATATATCCACCCAATCGACCACCGTATCAGTTGTAAAAAATACATCTCCCTCAATCCGATTTTTTATATCCATTGCTGCATTTTTATAGTTGCAAATATAACACTTTAATTGGAAATCGGAAAGTAGCGGATTACAAATCCTTATAATACATACAGTTGGGATTACAAATCCCAACGACAAGCACCACCATTTGTACATATTATAAGTATATCCGCAAGGACGGGGGTTTATTTTATGATTATTTCTTCCGAAAAGGTTCTATTATCCGTTATTATGTGTAATATACAAACACCTTTCGGGAAAGAATACGTGTTTATTGTACGCAGAATATTCGTTTGAGTCGACTGTTTCCATGCAGTTAAATATAGAGGCTTAGCTGTCAAATCATATATCTCTATTTTGTACGAACTACAAGCTGGAATCTGAACATTCAGAATATCTTTTGCAGGATTCGGATATAGGACTAAGCCTTTAGAATCATACAAATCGGAGATGCCAGTGCTTGTAAATTGTGAATAATAATATTGTGAGGATTTTTGCGCACTGACAATATTTTCAGTTTCCACCTTAAACGGCAAATTGGTTTCATAAGGCAATACCAAGTTTTCAGTGGGGTAAGTGCAGTCCAAGGTAATTTCTTTTTCCAACACTGTAACAAAAGTATTATTCGAGAAATTCGATTCTTTATAGCTCACTTTATTACTATTTGTTTCATTATAAATGAATTCTTTTTTCACGTTTGCTTTCCAGGCATTGATGGTGTCATTCCAATTAAAATAGGTTTGGACGATTAAATTACCTGCATCATAAACGAATTCTGTTTTGGTTTTATCTAACCATTTATTTTGCGGCTTCGATACTTTATTGACAATACTGAATAGCTTTTGGGTATGTACATCATAAGAGTATTCTGCTTGTTCGGTCAACGAAAAATTGCCATTTATAAAAACCGAATATTCTATTCTCGACAGTTGCTTGTCATCCCTGTAAAAATAAACAGACTTTCTATCGCACGTCCACTGATTTTTATAATAAGACTCATGTCTTTCACCCGAAAGTTCTCCATCTGCATATTCGTAAACTGTTCTGTCGAAAACCATTAAAACTCCATCAATCATAAATGAATTGACTAAAGAAATCTTCTTCCCGTTTTCATAATTATGCTCAGTCAACCGCATCAATGCAAATACCATATTGACACTATCTGTCGCCACGAAGAATTTCTCACTTATCAACTGACCCGTCCTGCTGGATATATCCTTTATTTAATCCACAAAAACTGCTGTCCGTTGTTGGGATTTGTTTTTTTAATCCCAACTCATAATATTCCCCGTCCTGCTGGATATATCCTTTATTTAATCCACAAAAACTGCTGTCCGTTGTTGGGATTTGTTTTTTTAATCCCAACTCATAATATTCTTAGGATTTTTAATCCGTTTTTGTTGTCTTATACAACC